>CANPPM010000014.1 GCA_947575935.1 uncultured Butyricicoccus sp.
GTTCTGTATATCTGCTTTTCAGGCGTAAATATTCCTCTTTGGAAAGATCCCCGTTTTTCCAGTCTTCGTAAAGCCCGTCCGCGAGCCGCTGCACCCGTGCAGCGGCTCGCCGGCAGTCTGCCAGCCGTTCCCCAGGTCCCGGTCCACCCCGCAGCGGCAGGCAGCGTATCGCCTCAGCTGTCTCTGCAAGCCCTGTGGCAAGCGCACACTGCAACTGGAGCACATCCAATACCGCACGGTCCAACTTTTCTTCCCGTAGGGTATGCCGTGTACAATGCGTCCGCGATTTGGAACGGTAGGTACGGCAGTAATAATAGATCTTGCCTTTGCTACGCTGGCGGGTCATCGCTTTCCCACAGCCGGCGCAGTAAACAAGTCCGGAGAAGCGATGCAGCCGCCCCTGCACCGCCCGTCCTCTGTAGTGCTGAAGCTCCTGCGCGCGCTGAAAATCACCGGCGTCAATGATTGGCTCGTGTGTGTCCGGGACCACATACCATTCTGACGCCGGAACAGAACGTTTTTCATGGATCTTATAGCTTACGACCCGCTGCCGTCCCTGCACCATCGTCCCGGTATAGACCGGATTCTGCAGGATACAGGAAACCGAGCGCGGGGACCACAGCCCATCGTTTTTCTCTGCCTGCGGGCTTTGATATTTCAGCCCGCGCTGCTGCTTATACGCGGCCGGGTTGGGAAAACCCAATTCATTCAGCCGCCTTGCAATGCCGTTTTTACTCATTCCGCCGGTCACAAACCAGCGGTAAATTTTGCGAACGATCTCCGCCGCTTCTGGATCCGGCAGCAGGACATTCCGGTTGTCCGGCGATTTCTGATAACCGTATGGAGCAAATGCACCGATAAATTCCCCCTTTCGGCGCTTTGTTGCGAGGGTTGCGCGCACATCGCGCGAGGTCTTTGCCGCGTAGCGGTCGTTCATCAGCCCGTTAATCGGGATTTCAAGCCCCTCCAGCGTTTCCGGATGCAAAAAGGTATCAATGAGCGGCTCGCTGACGGTCAAAAAACGGATGCGGTATTTCGGAAAAACTTTTTCCAGGAAATACCCCTGATCGGCATAATTGCGAAACATCCGGGAGAGATTCTTGCAGATAATGCAGTCAATCTGGCCGGTACGCACAGCGTCCAGCATGCGGCGAAATGCGGGACGGTCGTAATCGGTGCCGCTTTCTCCGTCGTCGATAAAATATCCCTCGATTTCATATGCTCCGCAAAACTGATTTTCAAGAAATTCTTCGATGATTTTCCGTTGATTGGCAACGCTCAGACTTTCCTCCATTCCATCATCTTTGGATAAGCGGATATAAACAGCGGCCCGCCAAACCCGATCCCTTACCGGTATTTGCACAGCGTTCTCCCCCTACAGACAGATTGTCCGGCAGCCGGACAGCTCTATTGTATGAGCCGTGGACGTCAGGCATGCCGGGCGCGCAGGCGAGGGCCATTTGGGGCCCAGCTTCTGCTGTGGCGCGGCTTTTACGCCAGCGCGGAGCATTTTTCCCGTATTTCCATAAAAGCATTTTCCAAAGTGGCCATAATCCGGTAATTTCCCTCAGATTTTGTTGAATCTTGGCGGAATCAGCGGGATTTTCCATTGTTTTTGCGGGAACATCCATGTATGATTTGGATAGGCAGTGAATCCATGTGAACCCGTGCAGCCGCTGCCTGCGCAGCCACGAACTGTGGCACGCGCCAAATTCTTTCAAAGGAGTGTTCTATCATGAAAAAAACGATCGTACTGGGCCTCGCCGCTTCGATGCTGCTGAGTGTCAACGCAGGCGCTGTGAACAAAACCAACTGTGCACAGGGAAGTCAAAAACGGCCCACAGTCGTAGTCGGAAATACCAATCTGAAAGGCATTTGGGAAGAAGTAAATAACCGGCTCAATCACTTTGACTGGTCGCAGCTGCCCAGTCTGCCGTCCAGACCAGGCACATCGACCCCCGACAAGCCTTCGACGCCGGTGATTCCAGATCGTCCGGCAGAGCCCGATTCCAAGCCGGATACGCCTCCGTCCGGGGACGCCTCGCTTTCTGCATATACACAGGAAGTCGTGCAGCTGGTCAATTCGGAGCGCGCAAAATACGGCCTCCCGGCGCTGACCGTACACGGGAAAGCAAGCCAGGCAGCCCAGGTACGTGCAGCTGAGCAGGCCCGAGGCTTCTCGCACACCCGACCGAACGGTACATCATGCTTTACCGCGCTGCGGGAAGCCGGTGTCAGCTATCGTTCGGCAGGCGAGAACATTGCCTATGGCCAGCGTACGCCGCAGGAGGTTGTAAAGGCATGGATGAACTCTTCCGGACACCGGGCCAACATCCTCGGCCGTCAGTTCTCGCAGATCGGTGTAGGCTATACCGTCATCAATGGGACTCCCTATTGGGCACAATTCTTTATCGGCTGATCCGAAGGGCTGCTGCAGTCCCGAAAGGCAGACGGGAGCTATCACAGGTGCAAAAAAGCCCGAAAAACGGGCCTTTCGGATACTCAGGGCAAAAAGAACGGGCGAAAAGGGGGACCGTCGCCCGGATGACGCCGCTTCATCAGATAGGCAACCGCCGTCTGATTCTGCGGCAGGGGAATGCCGCGTGTACGCAGGCATGCCTGCGCTTCCTCTACAAACCGCAGGGACTGCGGCATATAAGGGATCTTCTCTTCCTCCAGATCGGCCATCACCAGCTCCAAAAGCTGTTCCATAAGGAAGGAAATTGGTTCCATCGCATCTCCTGCATCCATATAAAGAGCGTATAACGCCCGATACTCGGCCTCGCTGTAGGCGTACCCCAGTCGAGCAGTCTCCCCGCACCGCGCCGCGGTCAGCTCATCATAAGACGGCTCGGAAAAAATAACATCGGGCATGAGGTCACAGACACGGGAAAACCAATAGTCCTCAGACAACTCGGTAACCGACCAGAGCTCACGACGCACCCATTCCCAACGGGACAGCTGCTGGCCGGTAAAGCGCAACGCTTCTTCCAGGCATAGGATGATATAAGCGGCGCGGGCGCGGGAGCAAACTCGAAAAAAAGGATGCGCGCCCCAATTTTTTTGCAGCGACTTCTGCTTGGCGCGCTGCTCCGGACTGCGCTGGAAACGGCGCAGCGCCAGCGCAGCCAGATAAAACAGCCACAGCAGCAATGCCAAAAAAGCGGCGCCCAGGGCTGCCCCTCCGAAAAAAACTACAACTGTGTAACTCAGCCCGCCTGATGCAGCGGCGCAGCGGATCATGGGCACACCTCCTTTTTCTGCAGGGGTTGAACGTTGTTACGGCAATCGAAGCCTCTTCCGGCGACAATGCAGCCGCAGACCTGCTGTCATCCCCATTTCGGCGGACGGCTTTTGGCAGGCGTGCGCGCAAGCGCCAGTACGTACACCCGCGCGGCCCCTGCCTCACGTAGGGCCCGCACAGCATCCGACGCCGTTGCGCCAGTGGTGATCACGTCATCTACCAGAATCACGGATTTGCCGCGTACGGTCTGCCCGGGCAGTGCAAAAAACATATTTTCCGCTTCCCCTCTTCCATGGCACAGCAAAATCCATATTTTGCGCTGCCTGCTTCCTAAGCGCGTCCTACGGACCGTATACCCGTACTCGCAGCGGGCGCTTTCCAAGGGTGGCGTATACGGGCAGCTGCATGGCGCTTCCAATCTGTCGGGCAGCCGCTGCACTTTGGTTGAAGCCACGCGACCACCATCGCACGGCCCCAATGGGTACGTAGGTCAAACAATCCGGCTGCCATTGACAAAGACGGCCGGCAAGGCAGGCCGCAGCCTGGGCCGAAAACCATTTGCAAAGCGCGGTATGCCGGTTGAATTTATATCGTCTGAGCGCAGCGGCAGCTTCCCCGGTATAGAGCAGCGGCGCGTCTGCACCGTCTGCATCCGGAATCACGACCGGCAGCGTATTGCGGTATTCCTGCCGTACGCGTGGCACGCAGTCCCCGCAAAGCATGGCGGCACTGCCGGTCGGAAGCGGCCTGCGGCAGAGCACACAGGCACGCGGATGCAGCAGCTGCAGCAGCCATCCAACAGTACGTACCACCGCGGAATAAAACCGGTTCACGTTGGCTCCTCCCTGAAATAGCATTTGCCGCAGCGCAGAGGCTTGTCCCCGAAACCTGGATTCGGGGGCGTGCCTCCGCCCTGCGGGTCACCGCAGCGTGCGTTTTTCCTCCTGACAGCCCTCTTACGAGGGCCGTCCCGCATCCACAAGCTGTGGATGCGCCGGGTCTCGCCGTGCGTCCTTTTGGGGCGCACGGCGTCTTGGTTTTGCGCGCTGCGGCACGGGCTCAGTCCCTATCTACCATAATTTTCACATAATATTTGCGGGTGCGCGGGCCGTCGAATTCGCAAAAATAGACGCCTTGCCAGGTGCCAAGCAGGGGCTTTCCGTCCTCAATGAGGATGGTTTCACTGGCGCCAACCGCAGAACATTTCAGATGCGCATCCGAATTGCCCTCCATGTGCCGGAACGCGCGCCGGTCTGGAAAGGCTTCGTCAAAGCCCAAAATCAAATCGTTTTGCACGTCCGGATCCGCATTTTCATTAATCGTGATTGCGCCTGTCGTATGCGGGCAGAATACGACACAAACGCCGCTTTTCACCCCTGAATCCGCAATGACCCGGCGAACCGTCGAGGTAATGTTGTAAAAGCCTTCGCGTCCGGTATCCAGTGAAAAGATCTGTGTTTTCATGTCTTTGCCTCCTTGTCACGGCTTTCATGCAGATAGGTAGCTTCCAAATCGGACAGGTGCAGCTTGACCGCCAGCGGATACTTTTCAAACGCGTGAGCCAGTGCAAAAGAGCCTCCCTGTACGGCCTCGTCAAAGCCGCCCATGTGCCAGCGGATCGCAACGGCTTCCTCATTTTTCAGCCGCATAAACCGTTCAATCATAAAAACCGATTTTTCACCGTGCCCATAGGGAAACCGGTCATCAATCGCATAGACCGGCGCCTTTTCCCATTGTCCGCGTTCATTCTTACGGTTGCGCATTTCGATGGTATAAAAGCCCGCCTTGCAAAGGTCGTGCAGCAGGGTTACGATAGCGACCGACTCCGGGTCGTCCACCCCCTCCTCGAAGTGCTTGGCGCGGAAAACATGGTATACATTCAGCGAGTGTTCGAGCAGCCCGCCTTCATACGCTGCATGGAAGCGGGTCGATGCGGGCGCCGTAAAAAAGTCGGTCCCCTCCAGCCACTCCAGCAGTTTTGACGCGCCGGGACGGCGGATCCACTTGTTAAAAAGATCCAAAAACACCTGTTTCATGCGTGTGCCTCCTCCATTCGTTCAATGACCAGATCCCGCAGGGTATCGACCTGGTTCAAGCTGGGATCCTCAATCACCAAGGAAAGCAGCCAACGCTGCATACGGCCAATCTCGGCGTCCGAAAGCCCCAGAAACTGCAAATCATAACCGTTCAGACACAGATCGCGCACCGTCAGCGGCTGACGTACCGACAAGATCCCATTCATCTGCCGCTCGGTCAGCTGATACCAGCGCAGATAATCCGGATGAGTGCCCTGCCCAACGCAGTCTGCCTTTTTCAGCATCAACAACTCCCGGCAGCGTGCCTCTCCCCAATTGGCCAGCCTACGGCGCACCTGCCGCTCCTCCTCCCCAAACGGGACGTCGTGCTGCCGCACCAGAAAGGCAACGCTGCGCTGCAGCTCTGCTGGGGCGCACAGCTCGTGCAGGCGTGCCTCCGCCAACATCTCGGATGCCTTGGGATGGCCGTAGAAATGCCCGACCCCCTGTGCGTCCAAGGTAAAGGCGCCCGGTTTTCCCGCATCATGGAACAGCGCCGCCCAACGCAACGCAGGCGTCGGCGGCACCGACTCGACGACACGTATCGTATGTTCCAGCACATCGTAGAGATGGTGATAATTGTGTTGGTCAAAACCTGCCATACTCTCAAGCTCGGGAAGGATCTCGGACAATACGTCATGTCCCTGCCGCAGCACACGGCCCACATAGCGTGCAAGCAGCAGCCGGTTCAACTCACTGAAGACCCGCTCGGGCACCAGATGCAGCAGGGTATGGGACTTGTGCCGCATGGCCGCAGCCGTGTCGGATTCAATCGAAAAGCCGGTCTCTGCGGCAAGACGCAGCCCCCGCAGGATGCGCAGCGCATCCTCCTCAAATCGTTTGGCCGGTACGCCGACACAGCGCAGCAGCCCTGCGCGCAAATCCCGCCGCCCGCTGAACGGATCGACAAAACCGCGCGCCGGTGAATAGGCCATGGCATTGACGGTAAAATCACGTCGGGACAGGTCAAAGCGGATGTCCTGCACAAAACGGACGCCGTCGGGGTGCCGCGCATCCGAATAGGTGCCTTCGACACGATAGGTCGTGATCTCGATCGGCCCGCCGTCCGCCGGCAGCAGGGTCACGGTACCGTGCCGCAGGCCGGTGTCGAGGAACCGCTCGCCGGACAGGGCCTGTTTGACCTGTTCCGGTGTAGCAGAGGTGCACAAGTCAAAATCATGCGGCCTGCGCCCCATCAGGGAGTCGCGTACGCAGCCGCCGACCAGATATGCCGAGTAGCCCGCAGCCTCCAGCCTCCCCAACGCAAGATGTACGCAGTCGGGCAGCAGAAAGCCCCTCATTTCCCGCCATCCTTCCGGCGGAGGCGGTGTGCCGTCCCGTCTGGGCGGAGAATGACTGTGTTATCCAACTGGCTCTGCAGACTGCGCCGGAACCCTGCAATATATTCCTCACGGAGCCTGCGCTGTTCCTGCACTTCTTCGGGCGTCAGCCCCTCGGCCCTGGCTTTTTTCGCCAGGAAGTTGATACGGTCTATATCGGCCATAAAAAGAACCCTTTCTTTTCGGTTATGCCCGCGGTCCGTCCCGCGGCGTTACACATCAAATCTATCCAGCTCCTCTTCCAGCGAGGCAACCCGGATCGGTTTCGCCATAAGGAAATGCCTGCCGCAGGCGTTTTCTACAGGGCCGCGGTTTTCGAAGGCAAATTTACGGTAAAACCCTTGCGCACGTTCGTTCTTCTCGGCAACGCGCGCGCACAAGGTATCCATCCCGCGGGCGCGGGCTACGCTGATCGCCTGACCGAGGATCTGTTGGCTGAGCCCCGCGCCGCGCCATTCCAATGCAATACAGAGGCCGCCGACCATTGCGCAACCCGGGCCAACCTGCTCCTGCACGTTCAGCCAGACCAGCGCCGCCGGGGTCTCATCGAGCATGCCAAAGGTCACCGCGCGGGGATCCGCCGCCGCACAGGCTTCCGCCTGCGCGGCAAGCGCCCCGGCATCGAAACGGTCAAGGGTCCCATAGGCGTTCCGGTACAGCTCCCGCATGTAATCCAGGAAAAGCGGCTGGTCCTGCCCGGGGATATATTGCCGGAACCACAGCTGCGCCGTGGAAGGCGCGCCGCGGACATTGGTCCATCCAATCGATGCAAAGGTGGAAAGTTCCTCAGACAGGTGGGAGGCATCGTTCCAGTACACCGCTTTACAGCCGTTCTCCGAAAACTCCAGCCGGGCAACGCAGGTATTGTCCCCCCAACCGATCTCCCCGATCTCCTCGGGCGGAAGCTGGAGGGCAATGCACAGGCAGCCGCGGATCGCCGAACCGTGTGAAACCACCGCAATGGCCTGCCCATCATGCAGGCCGGCCAGATCGCGCAGCGCAGAAAAGACCCGCTCGCCCGCACGAAGCACACTTTCCCCGCCGGGCACAACACACCTGGCAGGGTTGTGCTGCCAGTCGGCATAATGCACCGGATCCCGCCGCGGCAGCGCAGCCCACGGCTCATCTTCCCAATCCCCCATGCTGATTTCACGCAGGGCAGGACGGATGCGCACCCGCATCCCCTTCCGGTCGGCAATCGCCTTGGCCGTGTGCCGGGCACGGTACAGGTCGGAGGCGTATATGGCCGCCAGCGGTACGTCCGCAAAACGTTCTGCAAGGCAGGCCAGCTGGGACGGCGCGCGGTGGGTCAGCAGCGAATCGTACTGCCCATGGCAGCGCCGGTAAACGTTGCCCTCCGCCTCAGCGTGGCGGATCAGGTACAGGACCGTCACAGTACAACACCCCCTGAAAGCGTATTGACATCCTCGATATGGTGCTCGGCCAAATAATGCTTCAGTTCGGCCAGCACCTTAACCGGACAGAGGGGATCCCGGAACAGCGCCGCACCAATGGCCACTGCGTTTGCACCTGCAAGCAGCATTTCAACAGCGTCACGCCCGGTAGAGATGCCGCCCATCCCCAGAATTGGCACTTGAACTGCCTGCCGCACTTGGTACACCATACGTACCGCGACCGGCAGCACCGCCGGACCGGAAAGCCCGCCCATTCCGTTTGAAAGCACCGGACGGCGGGTCTCCACGTCGATCCGCATACCCAACAGCGTATTAATCAAGGACAGCGCGTCCGCACCGGCTCCCACCGCTGCGCGTGCAATTTCTGCGATATCGGCAACATTGGGGGAAAGCTTGACAATCAACGGTTTTTTAGCATACTTCTTGGCGGCCGAAACCACCTCGTCCACCATATGCGGCTGTGTACCAAAGGCCATGCCGCCGCACCGGACATTGGGACAAGAGATGTTCATCTCAATCAGGTCGACGTCAGCATCCGAGATCTTTTCGACCATACCACAATATTCCTCAACAGTATTCCCCGAGACGTTCGCAATGATCGCGGTATCAAACTGGCGGAGATAGGGGATCTGCTCGGTGATAAACCGGTCAATCCCCGGATTCTGCAGCCCAACACAGTTGAGCATCCCGGCGGGGGTTTCGGCGATCCGCGGGGGCGGGTTGCCAAGGCGTTCATACGGGGTCAGGCCCTTGACCGAAATACCGCCCAGCGCCGAGGGATTGAAGAACTGTCCATATTCATGCCCAAAGCCAAAGGTCCCTGAGGCAACGGTGATCGGGTTTTTCAATGTCACGCCACAGAATTCAACCGCTAAATTCATCCTCACTGCGTCCTTCACTCCCACACCACCTCCTTTGCATCAAATACCGGGCCGTCCTTGCAGACATGCCCATAACGCAGCCCGCCATCCGTATCCCGCAGGGCGCAGGCGCAGCCCAGGCACGCGCCAATGCCGCAGCCCATGCGTTCCTCCAGAGAAACCTGGCAGGGCACTCCGGCCCGCTCTGCCAGCGCGGCGACCGCACGCAGCATCCCTTTCGGACCACAGGCACAGACCGAGGTATATTCCCGACGCTCCAGCAGCCCGGTGACAAAGCCATGTATGCCATAGGAACCGTCATCCGTTGTAACCTCGGTATTCCCAAGCGCAGTAAAATCGGATTCCAGGATCACGGCGCTCCGGCTTCGAAAGCCCAGGATGGCCGCCGGCGCAGCCCCCTGCGCCCGGGCCGCCTTCATGGCCAGCAGCAGCGGCGGCACGCCGATGCCGCCGCCGACAAATACCGGCCGCGCCCCCAGCCCGGACAGCCGGAAACCGTTGCCCAGCGTGCCCAGCACGTCCAGCATGTCGCCAGGGGCGCGCTCGCTCAGCCATGCAGTACCCGCCCCCTTGACCTGAAAGACAAGGCGCAGGCTCCCTCCGCTCACATCGCAGATAGAGATTGGGCGGCGCAGGAAGGTTTCCCCGCCGCAGAGCACATGAACAAATTGCCCCGGCCGAGCGCGGACAGCAAGTTCGGGCGCAGTCATCACCAGCTCGTACAGCCGTTCCGACAGCCTTTTCACGGCGGATACTTCACAATCCGCCTGCACCGGACAGGTGATCTCATCGATGGTCACCGGACGGGCGATCTCTTCGGTCATCTGTATCATCCTCCTGTTTTCTTCATCCTTGTTTTTATTGTAACCGATTCCGGCGGAAAAGGCAATCCGAACTACAAATTAAATTACCGGGGCTCTTCCAAAACCGCCGTGCCGGAATGTCTTCCCCGAATCGCGCGGGAAACGCCCGCCGCGCCTTCCTGCAGCGAGCAGCCTTGACATCCCGGAAGGGATTTGCTACAATAAAGTAAACCTAGATGCAAACGTTTTCGAGCGGGAAAGAGGGGTGTCCGAGAGAAGGATGAAAGCAGTCATATTTGATGTTGGCGGGACCCTGCACACGCAGGTGCGTACCGAGGAGAGCACCCGCCGTTTCCGCACGCTGATACGCGGCGTGCTTTCACAGCGCGGAATTCTGACCGAAATAGATGAGGATACGCTGTTTACCGCGATTGACGAGGGCGGCAGACGCTATAAAGCGTTCACAGAGGAACATCTGACCGAGCTGGATCCAGATGTCATTTGGCAGACTTATTTTCTTGCGCCGTTCGATTTTGACCGGTCGCTTTTGTCTGGTCTGGGTGAGGCGCTTTGCTGTATCTTTGACCTGGAGGAAAAGGAAATCCGCCCACGCGAGGGCCTGCAGGAGACCATTTCCGGCTTGCTCGCACGCGGCCTCCGTTTGGGAATCCTCTCTAACGTTATGAGCCGCACCATGGTGAGACAAATCCTAGAGCGACACGGGCTGACCAGCGCGTTTTCCTATACTCTGCTCTCCTCCGAGTGCCGGATCCGCAAGCCGGATCCCCGTATTTTCGAAATCTGTCTGGCGGATATGGGACTGCCAAAGGAGGAAGTCCTGTATGTCGGGGATACAATTTCACGGGATGTGCGCGGCGCGCTGGCCGCCGGCTGGCAGATCATCCAGATTGACAATCCGCTGACCTACCACCGCGACGCCGCATTCCGCGATATGGGCTATGCGCCCACATACTTTATCCATACGCTGCCCGAGATCCTGCCGATCGTGGACAGCCTGTGCGCGAAGGAGGGCTGATCGATGCAGGGGATCCCGTATCAGGAGCGGTTGGCGTTTGGCAGGCGTATCCCGGCAGAGGGACAGGCCGCCGTCATGGCCGCCATCCCACAGTTTCTGCTGGCAGAGCCCGACAATGCCTTTTCGCAGCCGCACACCTTACCCGAAACGATGAAAATTGGGGTTTTTAATCTGGAACGCGGCATGCGGTTTGATGCAACGGCCGAATTCCTGCAAACCTGCCCGGAGCTGCAGGACATGGACTTAATTCTGGCAAATGAGCTTGATGACGGTTGTATCCGCAGCGGCTGCCGGGACGTTGCCGCCAATCTTGCAAAAGCGCTGCGGATGAACGTCGTGTATGGACTGGAGTTTATCGAGCTTGCCAACCCGGAGGACCCGAAAGGGTTCCATGGCAATGCAATTTTTTCCCGCTTCCCCATCAAATGGGCAAAGATCCTGCGGCTGCCCGAAGAACACAACTGGTATTTTGACCATCGGCAGTCCCGTATCGGCGGGCGTCTGGCAATTTTTGCACAGATTGCGGCCGGCGGACGTGAATGGGGGGCGGTCTGTGTACATCTGGAGAACCGGACGGACGGCGCGGGCCGTGGACGGCAGATGGAAGCTATACTGCAGTACGCCGACGCGCTGTTCCCATCTCAGCCGGTTGTCATCGGCGGGGATTTTAACACCAATACTTTCGACGGGCGGGATGTCCCCGTATTTCTTGAGATTTTTGAAGGGCTGCGCCAGGGGGCGCCTCTGCGGGACGTCGCCGCTTATGAACCGGTCCTTCCACTCGCCGAACAGTATGGCTACGATTATCGTTCAGCGAATGTCATCCCTTCGGTGACCCGGCGCAAACCGATGCATAATGCGGCGGGCGATATACTGGGGCTGCAGCTCGACTGGCTGTTTACACGCGGGCTGCGCGTCCAGGATCGCGGCGTAGTCTCCACACTGCTGCGTGACTGCGGCTGGAAACAGCCGGGCGGCGCGCTGGACGCCTATTCCGGCGAACAGCTTTCGGATCATAATGCATTATGGGCGCAGTGCGCGCTTTAACGGCAGCCGCGCCGGGCAGCGCCCGGCGCTCCTCTCGGCAGGGTCGGGCCTAAAATTTTTCAGACTGGGGAGTTGCATTTTGGGGAAATTTGGGGTATACTACATAGAGTATTTTGAAATGTGCGAATAGGAATGTACGTACGGAAACCGGCTTTTCTGCAAGCCGCACAATGCGTATATCGGGATAGATCGCACGAATATGAGAAAGGAGCCTTCCCCTATGGCTGAGCTCACCAGCAACGAAGGCAAGAATTTAAGCATCGAGGTTGACGGCGTCTGCTATCAGCGCCTGCCTGTGCGCACGCATGTGGTAACGGATGAGGACGATATCTGTGATGTCGCAGAGACCTATGCTTCCCCTTTTATGCGGGAGGGGGACACACTTTTTATTTCAGAAAAATGCGTTGCCTGCACCCAGCAAAGAGCAATTTTTATGAAGGACATCAAACCGCGCCGGCTGGCTGTCCTGCTGTCGCATTTTGTCACAAAAACGCCGCACGGCATCGGCCTTGGCATACCGGAAACCATGGAGTGCGCCCTGCGGGAGTGCGGGACATTCCGCATCCTGTTGGCTGCTTTCTGCGGAGCGGTTGGCAAGCTGTTTGGCCAGCACGGCTGGTTTTATATTGTGGCAGGGCGGAAAGCCGCTGCGATTGACGGCCCCTGTCCCAACACGATTCCCCCTTATAACCAGTGCGTCGTACTGGGGCCGGATGATCCGGAGCGGGTGTCCCGTGAAATTGCCGGGCGCATTGGCCATCCGGTTCTGATTGTCGACCTGAACGATCTGGGCGGAAATATCCTAGGGGCATCGGATGATGGCATCGACCGGGGTTTGATGCTTCGTGTGCTGCAGGACAACCCACTGGGGCAGTCCGGGGAGCAGACCCCGATGGGGATTATCCGGCGCGCCGATACCTAATTGCTGGTTTCGGCTATGCACAGGACGGGAAGCTGCCAAAGTGGGGCTTCCCATTTTTAATTGTCGGGTTTTGACAGCCCGCCCGCGGCAAAGACTGCACCCAATTTGTCGGAAAGGACCAACGCTGATGCAGCGGAACACCCTGGGCCTGGCCCATGCATTTTTGCGGCAGCATGTCCGCCCCGGAGATACCTGCATTGATGCGACCGCCGGACGCGGCCGGGATACTGCCCTGCTGTGCCGTTTGGCCGGTCCGTCCGGACGGGTACTGGCGTTTGATATTCAACCTGAAGCAGTGCGCCAGACCTGCGCCCTTCTTCAGCAGGAAGGCTTGTCTGCCGAGGTTTATCTGGACAGCCATACACATCTTGCGCACTATCTGCCGCCAGGCAGCGTACAGGCGGTTGTCTTCAATTTCGGGCGGCTGCCCGGCGGCGACCCGCAGATCTTTACAACTGCCTCAACCTCGGTTCCAGCGGTGGAAGCAGGACTTTCATTGCTGGCCCCAGGCGGCGTGATGAGCCTTTCCCTCTATTACGGCGGCCCAAACGGCTACACGGAACGGGATGCCATTTTGGAATACCTGCGTGCACTTGACGATCGAAAATATACTGTTTTAATAGCAGATTGGGCCAATCGCCGGAATGAACCGCCCATTCCCGTTTTTCTGTGGAAAGAGGCATAGCGTCCACCCGGACAAAAAGCGGCAAAGAAAGGCTTCATATGGGTGCGCAGCACCCTGTCCCGACATACAAGCGCCCGCCCCCGGATTCACCGGGGGCGGGCGCTTTACAAGGTAGGAGAAGAAACTGTCAGAGTATGTATCAGCCGATACCGCCATAAATGGCGCCGGCAATCAGTGCGATCAATGCAAGCGGCACATAGAGGAATTTCCCCAGCGGATAGAACCATCCGCCGATCTTTTTGTTGTGCCCCTCATTGACCGCAGACAATGCGGTTTCTTTCTTGAGGATATAGAAGAACATAATACCGGCCAGCATCGCGCCCAGCGGGCAGATGTAAATGGAAACCACGTCCATCCACTGAGAAGTCCACGGCTGGATCATAATAGAGATAACGCAGCCGATGATGCCGATCGACAGCACCGAAAGGACACGGCTGAAATTGAATTTCTCCTGAAGGAAAGCAATCGGCGCTTCGTACAGGTTGACAATCGAACTGACGCCTGCAAACAGCACGCAGATAAAGAATATCATGCCGACGATGCGCCCGCCGGGCATGCCGTTGAACACGTTGACCAGATATACAAACATCAGGCCAGGGCCGCCGGGAACATCATTGATGCCCTCGCCAAGCATAACCGCCATGGAAGGGATGATGACGAACGCAGCCAGCAACGCCGCCAACGTATCAAAGATCGCGACATTTCGCGCCGAACTTGGGATGGACTCCTTACGGCTCAGGTAAGAACCGTAAATCACCGAGCCATTGCCCGCAACCGACAGGGAGAAGAATGCCTGGCCGAATGCATAGACCCAAACTTCCATGCTTGCCAAACCGGCTGGATTCAGGGTAAAAATGTACTTATAACCCTCTGAAGCGCCGGGCAGCGTAAAAATATACACGCCAAGGCCAAGGAAGAGGAAGAACAGCACCGGCATCATAATCTTGTTTGCCTTTTCAATGCCGCCTGCAACGCCCAGCGCCATGATTACCAAAGAAACGACCAAGCCGATGACCTGCCACAGCGCGTTGCCGATACCGAAAATGCCGCCCTGCACCATCATCCCCAGCGCCTCGCCCAGACTGGCCGCCTCGGGTGCGGTCATAGAGAATGCGCCGCCAATTGCATCCATGCTGGTACCGAGCGAAAACAGTCCGCCCGAAATACTCATAAAGGCGTATTTGAAAATCCAGCCCAATACAACGGTATAGCCGATTGCCAGCATCATCGAACCGATGATCGGGATTGCGCCAATCCCCTCGCCAACTGTCTTTTTGCCGGTACGCTCCGCAGTGCACATACCGAACGCGCCGACCGGACCGGCCGCCGCCCGGCGGCCAAGTGCAAATTCCTCAATGACGCCGGTCGAACCGATCAGGATCACAAACAGGAAGTATGGCAGCAAGAAGGTCAGCCCGCCATATTTATGTACCATGATCGGAAAGCGCCAGATATTGCCCATGCCGACCGCCGAGCCGATACAGGCCAGAATAAAGCCCCACTTGCTTTGAAAGCCGTCTCGGGTTTCTAATTGATTACTCATAATGACACCCCTTTTGTGGAAAAGCGTTCGTATAAGAAGTAAATTTAACTGCTTTTCAAAAAAACGTGCCTGCAGAGGTTTTAATTGTTCTGCAGGCACGGCTTGGGTCAAATCACAGGCAGGCTGCCTGCGTCCGCACGCTTCCTCGCGGCGCGGCTTACGCTGAATTTACTTGTTCGGATAGGTCTCCAAGAATGCATGGAAATGACGCATTGGCAGGTTTTTGCCCGCTACAATCCGGACATTCGGGATAGATTCACGATCCTCATACAGCGCCTTGACGGCGGCAATGACGTAATCCATATGCTCCTTGGACAGCTGGCTGCGGTTGACCGCGAAGCGAACAACATTGCACACCTCGGCCTGCTGCTCAGGGGTCTTGAGATCGTATTCCATCGAATAGTCACCCAACTCTGAGGTGCGGATCCCGTAGCGGCGGATCAGCTCCAAGCTGAAGCCCTGGCCTGCAAAGGTCTCATGTCCGCGCTTGCCGTCAAAGAATTCGTCCATATTGATATAGACGCCGTGGCCGCCCGCAGGAAGGACAACGCCCTTGACGCCCGCCTTGTAGAAGCCCTGCGCAAGATATTCGCACTGACGGACACGCTCGTCCTGGTAATTGAAATTGCATTCCTCATACATGCCTGCTGCCAGCGCCATAATGTCGCGGCCGGACATACCGCCATAGGAGTCGTTGCCGTAGCTCGAAATCTGCTTGACCTTGAGGCGGACACCCACGTCGAATTTCAGGCTGCCATCCTCATTGAAGTCAGAGAACTTGCGCCAGAAACGGCCCTTGTCACGGAAAGCCAGCATACCGCCCATGTTGGAATGGCCGTTCTTCTTTGCGGACATGGTGAAGCCGTCACAGTATGAGAACATTTCCGTAGCGATCTCAGCGATCGACTTATCGGCGTACCCCTCCTCGTTCATCTTGATGAAATAGCAGTTTTCCGCCCAGCGAGCGACGTCAAACATGAACGGAATGTCATACTTTTCGGCAACCTTGGCCGTCTCGCGAATCGACTTCATTGAAACCGCTTGGCCGCAAACCGTATTATTCGTAATGGTCGTATAAATCAGCGGCACATTTTCGGGACCGACGGCCTCAATCAGCTCAACCAGCTTCTCCTTGTCCATGTCTCCCTTAAAGGGGTTTTTCTCATAGCTGCCGCCCTCGGGAACCTCCCACAGCAGCTCCTTATTATACAGGTTGCGCGGGATACTGCCCAGCTGCTTAATGTTGCCCTCGGTTGTATCAAAATGGCCGTTAGACGGGAACGTAAACACCTTGCCCGGATAGCGCTCCGCCATAATTTTCTTGACGATCTCAAACAGTACAGACTCTGCTGCACGGCCCTGCTGAATAATGAAAGCGTTTGGACGCTCCAGCTGCGCCGCACCGCCGTTGAACAGGCCGCCCTCGTACTCGCAGAGATACAGCTCATCCATCATCTTGTCAATATCCTGGCAGTCGGTGCGGACCAGGTCGATCGACCGTTTCCAGTTCTTCTCACCGCCGCGCTCAAAAATATCACGGAAAGCATCCAGAAGAACATAATAGCCCTTGTTGCGGCCATAGGATTCGTCGCCCAGGAACATTGCCGACCACTGCACGTCGGTCATGGCGGTCGTGCCCGAGTCGGACAGCATATCAACGGTCAACATCCCTGCCGGGAATGCGAACTCATTGTAATGGGTCGCCTTGAGCGCGCGCTCGCGCTGCTCAACCGTCACATCGGGAATATTGCGCTTGACATAAGAATAGGAGCGGGGAGTCTCAACATTAAGCGGATACTTATTCATAATACTTTATTCCTCCATGATTTCATTTTTCTTTTTGGATTGGATACCCCGGTCACCGCCGGGTCACGGCGGCTGGCGGACAGTATTATGGTTGATGCGGCAGGACTATGCCAATGCGGCAATGGCCTCAATTTCCACGAGCGCATCCTTGGGAAGACGGGCGACCTCGACCGCAGAACGGGCCGGACAGCCGCCTTCGCCGAAAAACTCTGCATAAACGCCGTTCATCGCAGCAAAGTTGTTCATATCGCTCAGAAAGACTGTGGTCTTAACGATACGGTCCATACCCACGCCTGCCTCAGCCAGGATGGCCTTGACATTGGTCAGCGACTGGCGGGTCTGCGCCTCAATCCCATCAGGGAATACGCCGGTCGCCGGGTCAATCGGTAGCTGACCCGAGGTAAATACCAGCCCTCCGGTCGATACCGCCTGCACATATGGTCCAATGGCTGCGGGCGCATGTTCCGTATTAATGACTTGCTTCATCCGATTCGCCTCCTTCGTATGCTATAAATTTATCACACTGCAAATGTTTTGTCAACCATATTTTAGGAGCCTTTAGGCACTTTGTACGATTATACAATTCCATTCTCCGTTCTTACTGCAACATTACTTACAGATTATGCAGTTTTCACAACATAAATGCTTTTTTATTGTGATAAATTATTTGCACCAAAGGCTTCCATTTCTCGGAAAAACAGCGTATGATGAAAACACCGGAGCAGACGCCGCACCGATCCTGTCCAGGCCGTGGCAGCGCAGGACCGCAGCAAAGGGCAACCGCATTTTAATAAAAGCCGCGCCTCCGTCATCGGATTTCGGAGCTGCAATGCCAAACCGCCTCTGCCAACGCGGGAAAGCGCAGGCATCCTTTATAAGATGTTTCGGCACAGACAGAAGCGGTTGGGGCCTCGAAGGTACATCCCAGGGCGATTGTTTCCGCTTTATAAGAAAAAACACAATAAAAAGGGCTTCTATTTTCTTATCTTTTGCCGTCAACCCTTCCCTTTTGCAAAAAAAGTGGTATAATATCCACAGGCGGTTGTTCTGTGCGCCTTAACGGCGCCAGCTGTGCGGGCCGCAACCTTCCGTGTGCATACAGATTCCTAAATTAAAATGGCATTTGGCTCGCCGCCAA
>CANPPM010000015.1 GCA_947575935.1 uncultured Butyricicoccus sp.
AGCTGATCGCAGCCTAAGGGATCGCAGACTCGGTGATGACCATTTGGGGCGGCTGCGTGGGGTTTGCCTCTATCCTGCTGATGGGCATGAGCCTGCGCGATTGGGGCTCTTTCTTCCACAGCTTTGCTAAGGTTCCATGGGGCGAGCTGTTTGATGTACACGCATTTTGGCCGTTGTATATTGTAGAGATGCTGATCCTGCTCTTGGTCAGCCTGTTTTCTTCGATCGGGCACACGTATGTTTCCATCGCGATCGGCCACATGTTCCACCGGCGCCGCATCGCCTGTGCAATTGCCGCATACATTGGCATCAACATCATTGGAGGCGTCCTGTTTGCTACGGTGATCAATATCACAAACCAGATGCAGCTGGACAGAATTTTCCCAAATTTAGATTTCACCCCCTGGACGCTCCACCTGATCCTATTGATATCAATCCTCTTTACAGCCATACCGGCCGCCATTTATTTCATCGGTACCAACTGGATCCTGTCATGCAAACTTAACCTGGAATAACGCAAAAGAGAGGGACTTCCTATGAAAAAATGCATTGCGGCACTGCTGTCTGCAGCACTGCTGTCCATCCTGCCGAGCGGCTGCGCTGCCCGGCAGGATACAGAGGACCTCGACACGCTCAGCGGCAACCTTTCCAAGGCCGAGCAAATCGAAGTCTATGACAAGGACTTTCAGCTGCTGTACGTTCTGACCACAGAAGACGAGCTCGACTCCTTTTTCTATCGCCTTGCGCCGGAGAGCTGGGAAGAATCCGACGGCAAGCCTGAGCTGAACGCGCCGGCAGAAGCCTCCTTCGTCTTCTCCCAACGCCCGACCGAGACGATCCTAGGCGGCAAACCCAATGCGGAGGACCGGCAGGAGCTGCTTCGTCTCACGATTTACGAAGACTCGGATGTCGCCTATGTCAAACTGTGGCTCTTTGACTTCCATATGAAACTGCCGCAGGAAACGCTGGAAGCGCTTCGCACCGCTGCCGGCATAGACGTGTGACGTCCCATCCGACAACCGAACGCACGACGGTCAAACAAGGCTGCCGTGCGTTCGGTTTTTCTGCTTTCCATGGATCATTGATTTTGGCGCGCCCCTCCGCAAATTCGCTCCCGCGTCTTGCTCCCATCGCATCGCAGCCAACGGCAAAGCCTAGAAAAAGCCGAACCCTTCGCAAAAACACACAATTTGATTTCCCTTTTCCTGCCCAAAAACACAGGGCGTACCGCGCCGGTTTCTGCAGCCAATTCCTCTGCGCAGCGTTACGCAAATTGGGGACATACATTTTCCGCCAGATTTTGCAAACCGCAGCGGCGGGCATGCCGCCGCGCCGGGGAAAAACCTCACAATTTCAAACCGGCCGGACCGTCTGCTTTCCATCAAAATGATGAAATTTGCCCAAAACGCCGTAGAAATGAAATTTGAATTGCATTAGCAGGCGAGAAATGGTAAACTACAAATGAGAAAACAGAACAATTGTCCCGCAAGGTTCGGCGGGAAAAGGAAAGGAACTTGTGTATGCGCAGAACAAAAATTATCTGTACGCTGGGCCCGGCGACTGACCAGGGCACAATCCTGGAGGACATGATGAAGGCCGGCATGAATGTCGCCCGTTTTAATTTCAGCCACGGCTCGCATGAGGAACAAAAAACCCGGATCGACCAGGTGAAAGCCGCCCGCGCCAAACTGGGCAAACCCATCGGCCTGCTGCTGGACACCAAGGGTCCCGAAATCCGGATTAAGTCCTTCAAGGAGGGGCGCGTCGAACTGCTGACCGGCGATGAGTTTACCCTGACGACACGCGAGGTGGAAGGCGACAGCCATATTGTCTCCATCACCTATGAGGGCCTGCCCGACGATGTCAGCGAGGGCACGCGCATCCTGATCGACGACGGCCTGCTCGGGCTGGAAGTCCTGCGCATCGAAAACGGCACCGATATTGTCTGCCGGGTGCAGAACGACGGCCCGCTCTCCGACCGGAAATCGATCAATGTCCCGGGCATTCAGCTACACATGCCCTATATTTCGGAGAAGGACCGGGATGACATCCTTTTCGGCATTGAACAGGGCATCGACTTTATTGCAGCGTCCTTTATGCGTTCGGCAGAAGACGCGCGTGCAGTCAAGGCAATTCTGGCCGAACATGACGCCAAGCACATCCAGCTGATCGCCAAGATCGAGAATATGGAGGGCGTCAACAACATCGTAGAAATCCTTCGGGAGACGGATGGCCTGATGGTCGCACGCGGTGACCTGGGCGTCGAAGTCCCCTATTATGAGCTGCCCGAAATCCAAAAACTGCTGATCAAAACCGCAATCTCGGCGGGTAAACTGGTGGTCACAGCTACCCAGATGCTGGAATCTATGGCGAAGAATCCGCGCGCGACCCGCGCAGAGGTCTCCGACGTAGCGAACGCGGTTTTTGACGGCACGTCCGCAATCATGCTTTCGGGGGAAACCTCGGTAGGAAAATATCCGGTCGAGGCTGTGCGCACCATGAGCCAGATTGCCGAAAACGCCGAATCCAAAATCCACTACGACCGCCGCCGCATCACACGCGACGAGTTCACAGAAATCCAGCTGGACGGCGAACGGCGCACCAACGCCATTGCGCATGCAACCTGCACGACATCCTCC
Source organism: uncultured Butyricicoccus sp. (assembly GCA_947575935.1). Taxonomy (GTDB): domain Bacteria; phylum Bacillota; class Clostridia; order Oscillospirales; family Butyricicoccaceae; genus QXXE01. Next base: position 2,640 of record CANPPM010000015.1, read on the forward strand.
GACCTGGGGGTCAAATGTATCGTGGCAGTCACGCAGTCGGGCACGACCGCGCGGGCCGTCTCGGCGTTCCGTCCCGGCACGCTGGTCGTCGGCGCAACCAACTCCGAGCGCACGTTCCACCAGCTGACCATCCATTGGGGCATCATGCCGTGCATGGTCAAAACCGCATACTCCGGGACTGAGCTGTACACCCAGGCAGTCCGTGCGGCAGTCACGGCGGTAGATGCCAAGATCGGCGATATGATCACCGTGACGGCAGGTATGCCGGTCGGCCACTGCGCCTTCACAAACACCCTGCGGCTGGTCGGCATTACGCAGGATTATATCGATATGGCGTTTGAAGAGTGACCCTGCTCCCCCGGCGGCCCCGCCTTTGCGGTGGGGCCGGCACATCGCCGGCCCCTCAAACATCCTCCAGGAAAGACGTGATACAGATTGTCATTCAGGCGATTCACCAGAATTTTGCGGCGCTGGCTGCTGATGGCAGCCGTGCTGTCAGCCGTCGTGGTCGGCGGGCTCTATGGCTACCGGTTCTATGCCGCAATGCAGTATGATTATGACAGCTCGTTCGACAGCGCCGACCTCGGCGCACGCAGCATCAGCACAAAAGGGATCACCAATATTGCGCTTTTCGGGATTGACGCACGGCCCGGGGAAGAGGTCTCCCGTTCCGACTCGATCATGATTCTGACCATTGACAATACACGCGGCAAAATCAAACTGACCAGCGTCATGCGTGACTCTCTGGTTGAAATCGACGGCGCCAAGGACAAGATCAACCACGCCTATACCCTCGGCCCTCAACAGGCCGTGCGTACTTTAAATGAAACCTTTGGTTTGGATATCACCGAATATGCAACCGTAAATTTTGACCAGATGTGCGATATGATCGACGCGGTCGGCGGCATCAATATCACCATTTACGAAAATGAGATCCAGGAAACCAACCGTTTCATCCGCGAGTACTGCGTCGAACAGCGCGGCATCCCCAATTATGAATCGTATTACCTTGCGGAAGAGGGCTATCAGTGGCTCAACGGCGTGCAGGCCATGAGCTATGGCCGCATCCGGAAAAACGGTACCGGCGATGATTGGCAGCGCGTCAACCGGCAGGCGCGCGTGCTGCAGTGCATGATCGAACAGGTCAAAGGGCTATCCATCGGCAAAATAACCGATCTTGCCGCCAAAGTGCTGCCCAACGTCAAAACTTCGCTCCGGATGAGCGAACTGACCCCGCTGATGCTAGGGATGCTGCGTTTTGGCGCGCCGCATGTCGAGCACTTCCGGCTGCCGGTGGACGGCTGCTGGGAGTATTCCGGCGACGGGGCCTATATCCTTTTCGATACCGAAGAGGCCGCCGAGCAGCTGTATCAATATATTTATGAAGACCAGCTCCCGGAAGGCGCCGCAGACTGACGATTTGGGACAAGTCCGGCCCCGGCTGCCGGGCGCTTCTATAGCCCGCAGGCATTCCAACGCGCTTCCGGCAAAGTGGATTGCGGAAGCGCCTCCCCCACCTGCAAAACACACGGGGACACCCCAAAAACCAAAAAGGCGTGAACGAGATCCGAGCAAAGCAAACCCGTGCAAGCGGTTTTGGAAAATCGCCGCAGCCGTCCTATGTTCAGCGATGCTGCTGTCTGGATACCTAGTGGCGGTACGGCACAAATTGCTGTTTTTGCGATCGGATAAGCGCCGCTGCAAAAAACGCAGGGATGTGCCGGGCAGGGAATACCGCCCGGCACATCTTATCATCACCTTTTGACGGGAAGGACGGAAAATGCGATGCGCCTGATCATGCAATATCTGCGCCCCCATTTTTCCAAAATATTACTGGGCTTCTGCTGCAAGGTCTGCGGGACGTTTTGCGATCTGCTGCTGCCGCTCATCCTGGCGCACCTCCTGGACGATGTGACGCCGCTTGGACGCCTGCGTCTGGTCGTGCTGTGGGGCGGCGCCATGCTGCTGTGCGCCTGCGGCGGCCTACTTGGCAATGTGCTCGGCAACCGTATGGCCGCGGGCGTCGCGCGGGATGCGGCGCAAACGCTGCGGCATGACCTGTTTGCCAAAACGCTGCGGCTGTCCGGCGCACAGGTCGACCGGTTTACGATCCCCTCGTTGGAGTCGCGCCTGACCAGCGATACCTACCACGTGCACCATATGATTGGCCGCATGCAGAAACTGGGCGTACGCGCCCCCATCCTGCTGCTCGGTGGAATCGTCGTTTCGGCTACGCTTGCGCCTGCCCTGACAATGGTACTGGTTGCGGCCATGCCGCTGGTCGCCGCCGTAGTCGTAGGCGTGACCCGTCTGGGCGTGCCCTTATATACCGCGCAGCAGCGCGCTGCCGACGGAATGGTCCGTGTTGCGCGGGAGAACGCGCAGGGGGTGCGCGTCATCAAGGCCCTTTCCCGCCGGACGCATGAACTTGCGCGCTTTGCCGGGGTCAACAACCGCCTCGCCGCCGCCGGCTACCGCTCGGGCGCGGTGATGGGGGCCGCCAATCCACTGATCACCCTTTTCCTAAATTTGGGCCTGACCGGCGTCATCCTGGTAGGGGCACAGCGCGTGCATGCCGGGGTCACCGAACCTGGAGCCATTACAGCCTTTCTGGTCTATTTTACCTTGATCTCCAACGCGATGCTCTCCGTCGCGCGGATGTTTATCCTCTATTCCAAAGGCGTTGCCTCGGCAAACCGCATCGCCGAGGTCCTCGCCGTACCCGACGATCTCCCCCTGCAGGCAGAGAATCCCCCACAACCGGACTGCGGGTACCTATGTTTTGAGGATGTTTCCTTCTCCTACCACCAGGGCAAAAACCATCTGGAACATATCAGCTTCCGGCTTGAGCGCGGACAGACGCTCGGCGTCATCGGCGCAACCGGCAGCGGCAAAAGCACGCTGCTCAGCCTGCTGATGCGCTTTTACGACCCCAACAGCGGCTGCATCCGGCTGGAAGGGCGTGATATCCGGGAAATCCCACATTTTCGGGAACGCTTTGGCTCGGCGCTGCAGCAGGACTTCCTATGTACGGGCAGCATACTGGACAATATTGATTTTGGCCGCGGCCTCCCGGAAGAAACGCTGCGCCATGCCGCCCGGACAGCACAGGCCAGCGGCTTTATCGAGGCCCTTGCAGACGGATACAGCCACCCGCTCGCCGCAAAAGGGGTCAACCTGTCCGGCGGCCAGCGCCAGCGTCTGCTGATTGCCCGGGCGCTGGCAGGCACGCCCGAAATCCTGGTCCTGGACGACGCCTCCTCCGCGCTCGACTACCGCACCGACGCGGCCCTTCGGCAGGCCCTGCGGGGGCAAACGCATGCAGCGACCGTCATCGCCGCCCAGCGGATCAGCTCCGTTATGCATGCCGACCGAATCCTAGTGCTGGAAGAGGGGCGGATCGCGGCACAGGGCACGCACACAGAGCTGATGGCGACGTGCAGGATTTACCGCGAGATTGCCGAAACCCAGCTGGAAACCGCTGTTTTGGAATGAGGTGCCGCCATGGCAGAGCTGTTCAAAAAACGAATTGACGACCGCATCGACAGCCGCTCCTTCGACCGTCTGAGCGATGTACAGACACGCACGGTGCTGCGGCGCTGCTGGGGTTACCTTGCGCCATACCGCATCCGTATTTTTACAGGCCTGTTTCTGACCGTCTCAGCCAACCTGTTTTCGCTGGCCGGCCCCCGCCTTTCAGGCGCGGCAATCGATCAAATTGCAGGCAGGGGCGCCGTCAACTTCCCTCAGGTGTATTTCTACTGCGGGTGGATGCTGGTATGTTTCCTGCTGCACGCCGGGCTGTCCTATCTGCTCAGCCTGCTGATGGCCGGCCTGAGCCGTAACGTAACCTGCCGCCTGCGCGAAGAAGCTTTCGCTAAGCTGCACCGTCTGCCGGTGCGCTACTTTGACACCCGCCAGACCGGCGACATCATCTCCCATCTTTCCTACGATATTGACGCGCTGGGGGAATCGCTGTCCAACGACGCCCTGCAAATCGCGGTCAGCATGATCACGGTCGTAGGTTCGCTGGCCATGATGCTGTCGATCTCCCCACCGCTGGTCTTGGTGTTCGCGGTGACCATGCCAATGAATTTTTTATTCAGCCGCTACCGCGCCCGGCTCCTACACCCGCTGTTTCAGCGGCGGGCCCGCGCGCTTGGGCAGCTGAACGGTTTTTCGGAGGAAATGCTGTCCGGGCAAAAAACCATTGCCGCCTACGGACGGGAAACCGTCATGCTCAGCCGCTTTGACCAAAAGAACCAGGATGCCGCAAGATGCTATTATGAGGCCGAATACCAGGCGTCCGTTATGGGCCCCTGCGTCCGGTTCATCAACGACTTCGGGCTGGCCATGGTCTGCATGTTCGGCGCGATCCTGTACATGCTGGGCGGGACGCAGGTCGGCGCCGTTACGCTGCCCGGCATCACCCTAGGCGGGATTTCTTCTTTTGTACTGTACTCCCGCCGCTTTTCCGGGCCGGTCAACGAGCTTGCAAACCTGGTCGGCGAGCTGCAGTCCGCGCTGGCCGCATCCGAACGTGTTTTTGCACTGTTGGACGAAACGGAGGAACCGCATGACCGTCCGGGGGCCAACACACTTGACGCTGTGCGCGGCGAGGTCACGCTTGACCAGATCCGTTTTGGCTATGATCCGGCGCGCCCGGTGCTTCAGAATTTCCGGTTATCTGTGCAGCCCGGTACGCTGGTCGCCATTGTCGGCCCGACTGGCGCGGGCAAGACCACGATCATCAATCTACTGATGCGTTTTTACGACCCGGATGCAGGCGAGCTCCGGGTAGACGGCGTCGAAATCCGGGATGCCGCGCGAGACAGCCTGCGACGGCAGTACACCATGGTCCTGCAGGACAGCTGGCTGTTTTCAGGCACCGTCTTCGAAAATATCGCCTATGGCCGGGATGGCGCGACGCGTGAACAGGTTGTCACAGCCGCCAAAGCGGCCAAAATCCACCACTTCATTGAGCGGCTGCCGCAAGGCTATGACACCATGCTCTCCGACGACGGCGTCAACATCTCGCAGGGGCAAAAACAGCTGATCACCATTGCAAGGGCCATGTTGGCAGATGCGCGGATGCTGATCCTGGACGAGGCAACCTCAAATGTCGATTCGCGCACCGAACGCCTGATCCAACAGGCGATGTACCGCCTAATGCAGCAGAAAACCTGTTTCGTAATCGCACACCGCCTGTCCACCATCCGAAATGCGGACACCATCCTGGTGATCCGGGACGGCGCGGTAGCCGAACAAGGCTCCCATGCCGAACTGATGCGCAGGCAGGGCGTCTATTATACCCTGTACATGTCGCAATTCTCCTGAACCCTGAAGGGAGGGACCGAAGATGGTTAATTTCCGGCTGACGATAGCCTACGACGGCGCCCGTTACAGCGGCTGGCAGAGGCAGGGCAATACCGGGCGCACGATACAGGGCCGTATTGAGCAGGCGCTGTCCGAAATGGCCGGCCATGCCGTCCAGATCCACGGCGCGGGACGCACTGACGCAGGGGTGCACGCCCTGGCGCAGGTCGCCCACGTACGTCTGAATACCAGCCGCACCCCTGCCGAGATACAGGCATACCTGACCCGTTATCTGCCCAGCGACATCGCGGTGACCTCCTGTGAGGCGGCTGACGAACGTTTCCACGCACGGCTGAACGCCTGCGGCAAACACTACCGCTACCGCATCTGGAACAGCGAGATCCCCTCTGTCTTTGAGCGGAAATACCTGTTCCAATACCCCGCCCCGCTGGACGACGAGCGCATGCGGCAAGGGGCTGCACACTTCATCGGAACGCACGACTTTCGGGCATTCTGCGCCAACAAACGCACGAAAAAATCGACCGTCCGTACACTGCACAGCATTGAAATCCTCCGGCTGGGCAGTGAGCTCCGGCTGGAGCTGCACGGCACGGGCTTTCTTCAGCACATGGTGCGCATCCTTGCAGGGACGCTGCTGGAAACCGGCGCCGGGACACGTTCCCCGGACAGCCTGCCAGCCGTGCTTGCCGGCCGCGACCGCGCTGCCGCTGGGATCACACTGCCGCCGCAAGGGCTGTTCCTGGTCTCGGTCGACTATGCCCCCGCTGAAGCAACGCCCCTGCCGGCTGACACAGCGTTGCAGGCTATGACCCACGGCCCGGCAAAGCCCTGTTTCCCCGCCTCCGGCCCCTGAATCCCACTTGAAGAAAGGCAGAACCCCATATGAAAATCCTAGTCATTGACGCACAGGGCGGCGGCATCGGCCGGCAGCTGGTCGCCGCCATCAAGCAGCGCCTGCCCGAAGCTGTGGTGACCGCCGTCGGAACCAACAGCCGGGCCGCCTCCGCCATGCTGAAAGCCGGCGCAGACGGCGCAGCCACTGGGGAAAACGCCGTGCTCGTCGGCTGCCGCACCGCGGACGTAATCGTCGGCCCGATCGGTATTGCCGTCGCTGATTCCATGCTTGGGGAGGTCACCCCCGCGATGTCGCTTGCGGTAGCGCAGAGCAGCGCCGCCAAAATCCTCATCCCCTTCCAACACTGCGGCTTTTATGTCGCCGGCGTATCCAACCGCAGCATCGGGCAGCTGATCCAAGATGCCGTCGAAGCCATCCCCAAAATATCCGGCGGCAACGGTTGACAGCCGCGCCAGATTTCATGTATAATGGATACGAACGGTCCGCAGGAAGCGGATCATTGGGGCAGAAGCCCCTCTGGATGCATCGCCAATCCCACAAAGCATCCTCCGGACAGTACAAATCCCCCTCTGGTATGTTATTGAAGGCATACGGCTTTTCCGACGAAAGGCCCTATGCCTTTTTGCGTCCCTGCAGGGGGATTTTCCGTTTTTCAGAAAGGACAGAAGATTTGTGAAGCTCAGAACACTTGCCGGCCTGCTGGCGGCAGCCGTCTTGTCCGGCTGTCTGGCCGCCTGCGGCGGCAGCCCCAGTGCGGACAGAACCCACACCCTGATATACGGCAGCGGCGCATACACCCGCATCAACCCGGCGATGGATGAACACGGCGAACTCAACCTCCTCCTGTTCAACGGTCTAACCGCCCACGACGGGGAAAACCGCATCATCCCCGGCCTGGCGCGGGAATGGTCGTTTGACCGGGACACCTGCACCTATACCTTCCAGTTGGAAGAACAGGTGCGGTGGCATGACGGCGAACCTTTTACCGCAGAGGACGTCCGCTTTACGATTGAAGCAATCATGGATCCCGGCAACGGTTCCGAAAACGCCCCTAACTATGAGGATGTTTTAGAGATCACTGTCACCGGCCCCCATACCCTCTCGTTCCGGCTGGCCGCCCCCAACGCCGCATTCCTGGACTATATGTCCATGCCGGTCCTGCCCCGCCACCTGCTGGAAGGGGAGGACATGCAAACATCGGCATTCTTCCGCAGCCCGATCGGCACCGGCCCTTACCGGTTGGCGCGCTGGGATGAGGGGCAGTCCATCACGCTGGTCCGGAACGAAGACTATTTCCAGGGCCCGCCCCAGATCGGTACAATTATTTTCAAAATTGTACCGGATGACAGTGCAAGGGCCCTGCAGCTGCGCGCAGGCGAGCTTGACCTGGCACTTCTGTCCCCGCAGGACGCGGGGCGCTTTGCAGACGACGCCGCCTATACAGAATACCGGATGACCACTTCGGACTATCGCGGCATCCTATTCAACTTCCATCATCCATACTGGAAGGGCAATCGGGATCTGATCCCAGCGATCTGCTGCAGCCTGGACCGGCAGGCAATCGTAGATACGATCCTGCTGGGGCACGGTATCCCAGCCTACGGTCCGCTGCAGCGCAACCCCTACAACAATGAAAATATCGAGCAATATCCTTATGACCCGGCCCGGGCAAGGCAGCTGTTAGAAAAAGCAGGCTGCAGCATGGGGCCGGACGGTCTCTATATGCGAAACGGCGAGACGGTCGGCTTTCTGCTCAGTGTCAGCGCGGGCGACCAAGTCCGGCTGGATATGGCGCAGGCGGCCGCCCAGCAGCTGCGCGAGGTCGGGATTGATTGTACCGTCGAAATCCCGACGCAGATCGACTGGCAGGGACAAATGGCCTACCTGATCGGCTGGGGCAGCCCCTTCGACGCCGATGACCATACCTACAAAGTGTTTGGCACGGGCAAGGGGGCAAACTACTCCGGCTATTCCAATCCCACGGCCGACCGGTATCTGGCCGAGGCGCGGCAGACCGACGACCCTGCAGCGCGCGCAGCCGCCTATGCCGGTTTCCAACAGGCGCTGGCCAGCGATCCCCCGTTCGCATTCCTCTGCTATGTAGACGCTGATTATGTGGCGTCCGCCCGGCTTCAGGGCATTTCTCCAGACACAGTGCTGGGACACCACGGCGTGGGTATTTTCTGGAATGTCGCCGAATGGACCCTGGAAGGCTGACAAATATGGCTCCACTTTTAGAAATTCATCATCTTTCCGTCAGCTTCCAAACCCCGTTTGGCGAACTGCAGGCTGTCCGGGATGTCAGCCTAACGCTGCATTCAGGCGAAGTCCTGGCCATTGTAGGGGAATCCGGCTGCGGCAAAAGTGTCCTGTGCCGGTCCATAATGCGCCTGCTGCCCGGAAACGCCGTCATCAAGGGCGGCAGCATTCTGGCAGACGGCGTGGACATCACCCAGTACAGCCGGCAGGACATGGAGCGCCTGCGCGGCAGGCTATTCTCTATGGTGTTCCAGGATCCACTAGCCGCGCTCAACCCGGCGCTTCCGGTTGGGGCGCAGATTGCCGAGGCCGTCCGGGTCCGCCTGCCCCGGGCCAGGCGAGAGGCCGTCCACGCCCGGGTACTCGAGCTGATGGCACAGACCGGTATCGAGGCGCCCGGGCAGCGCTGCCGGCTGTACCCGCACCAGCTGTCGGGCGGGATGCGGCAGCGCATCGTCCTGGCCATCGCGCTGGCCTCGGGCCCAAAAATCCTATTTGCAGACGAACCGACTACCTCGCTGGATGTTACCATTCAGGCACAGCTGCTGGATTTGCTGCGCGGGCTGCAGCGCAGCCTGCTGGCCGCAACGGTCCTGGTTTCTCACGACCTGGGCGTCGTGGCCCGTGCGGCCGACCGGGTCGCCGTGATGTATGCGGGCAAAATCGTTGAAATCGGAACGGCAGACGAGATTTTTTATGACCCGCGCCATCCCTACACCTGGGGGCTGCTGCGCGCCCTGCCGTCCCGCGCGCGGCGGGGCGAACGCCTGTACAGCATACCGGGCGCGCCGCCCTCGCCGCTCTGCCCGCCGTCCGGCGACGCCTTTGCCTGCCGCAATGAATACGCCCTTCAGATCGACTATCTGCAAATGCCGCCGATGTTCCCGGTCAGCGAAACACACGCGGCGGCCACCTGGCTTCTGGACGAACGCGCGCCCAAAATCACACCGCCCGCCATACCGGGGACCTCCCCCGCCGGAGAGGCCCCCGTTCTCCCCCCCAGCCCGCAAGAGCCGCCCCTGCTCGACGTCCGGCAGCTCTCCTGCCTCTACCGGCCGCATCGCCATCTACGCATCCAGGCGCTGGACGGGCTGACCTTCCAGCTGCACCAGGGCGAGATCCTGGGACTGGTCGGGGAGTCCGGCGCAGGCAAATCAACAGCGGCGCAGTGCGTCATGGGGCTCTGCCGCCCATCCGCCGGCCAGATCCGCTTTCAGGGCATCGACCTCCGCGACCCCCGCGCCTGCCGCCAAAACCGGCGGCTGCTGCAGACCTCCCGCCAACTGATCTTTCAGGATGCCTCTTCCAGCCTAAACGGACGGATGTCCGTGGCCGAACTGATCACAGAACCGCTGCAAATCCACAAAATCCGCCCTTCTAAGGGCTCCCTGCGCGAGGAAGCCGCCTTCCTGCTGGAAGAAGTCGGGCTGGACGTCTCCTGCCTTGACCAGTATCCGGCCGAGCTGTCGGGCGGAATGCGGCAGCGGGTGGCGATTGCCCGCGCGCTTTCAACCAAACCCGCACTGCTGGTCGCCGACGAGCCTGTCGCCTCACTGGATGTCTCCATACAGGCACAGATCCTTCATTTATTCCAGCGCCTGCAGGCTGCGCACGGCTTTTCCATCCTGTTCATCGCCCACGACCTGTCGGCCGTCCGTTATCTGTGCGACCGGACCGGCGTCCTGCACGGCGGCAGGCTGGTCGAACTTGCGCCCACCGAGACGCTTTTCCACACCCCAGCCCACCCCTATACCCGGGCGCTGCTCTCCGCCATCCCATCCCCTGACCCCCGGCGCGAACGCGCACGGCCGCTGCAGGCCTTTGACCGCACGCCGCCCGCCCCGGAAGAAATACTGACCGAAATTGCCCCCGGGCATCTGGTCCTAAAACGGAGGGAACCATGAAAACCCACTGTATATACGTCTGCCGGAACCTGCTGGCCTTCCTGCTGAGCCTATTCTTGCTGTCGGCCGCGGTGTTTTATGCGGCACGGCTTGCGCCCGGCGACCCGCTGGTCTCCTATTACGGCGACCATGCGGAGAAAATGACCCCGGCGGAACGCCTGCAAGCCGAAGAACGGCTGGGCCTGCACGAACCCATCCATATCCAGTACCTCTGCTGGCTACGCAGCGCCGCGCGGGGGGATTTCGGGATTTCCTACAAATATAAAATCAGCGTGCTCCAGGTCATCGGCGAACGGCTGCCCAACACCCTGCTGCTGGGCGGCGTCAGCCTCCTTCTGATTTTTACGCTGGCGCTTGGCCTGGGTATCCTATGCACACTGCAGGAAGGCCGCTGGACCGACCGCCTGCTCTGCCGGGCGGGCACAGTCCTCAGCTGTATCCCCGAATTCTGGCTTTCCCTGATCCTCATCCTCATTTTCTCGGTCTGGCTGCACTGGCTCCCCAGCAGCGGCGCCTATTCGGCCGGACATGGCGGAGACCCTTTAGACCGCGCGGCACACCTGATCCTTCCACTGTCCATTGTCGTCAGCGGTCATCTATGGTATGATGCATATATCATCCGCAGCCGCCTCCTGACCGAGATCCGCGCAGAATATGTCCTGCTGGCAAAGGCCAAAGGCCTCAGCCGAAAACAAATCCTACTTAGGCACTGCCTGCGCAATATTGCCCCTTCCTGCCTCAATCGAATGGCGCTCTCCGTGCCGCATATCCTAGGGGGAACTTATATCGTTGAAACGGTGTTTTCCTATCCCGGCATTGGCACGCTGACCTATGAAAGCGCCCGCTGCCAGGACTACAACCTGCTGATGGTGCTCAGCCTGTTCTCCGGCATGCTGGTAATCCTGTGCAGCATGCTTGCACAGATTTGCAGCGAGCGGCTCGACCCCCGTTTACGCCCCGCGCCGGAACCCCCGGCAGACGTGCCTGCCCCTTCCGAGCAAGCTGCAGGCCGCCTCAAACGCCGCATGGCGGTCAAGTCTCCAAAACCGCTGCCACACCGGAGGTGAACCGCTTGGATCCACGCTTTACCCTGACAGGTATCCGTCCGGCCCCCCCGCCGCCAACCCCAAGCAGGCAGCGCGCGGCACGGCGGCCCGTGCCCGCGGCGGCTATGCTGGCGGCGATCGTCCTGGGCTGCCTGTTCTTCCCCCCGTTCCTTCCAAAGGATCCGTCCTATTTGGATCTTTACCATGCGAACACCGCCCCCAACGCCGAATTCCTTTTTGGCACGGATGCAATGGGGCGGGATCTCTTCTCAATGGTCTGGTACGGCGGGCGCATCTCCCTGCTGACCGGCTTTCTTTCGACGGCTATTTCCGCAGCTGCCGGGATCCTATTGGGGACGGCCAGCGGCCTTGCCCCCCGTTGGCTGGACGGGCTGCTGATGCGGCTGACTGAAATTTTTCTCAGCATCCCTGGGCTGCTCCCGGCCATCCTGCTGCAGGCGGCGCTGGGCAAAGCCAGTGTGCTAAGCCTTTCCACCGTGCTCGGCCTCACTGGCTGGGCAGAGATCGCAAAGGCGGTCCGGACCGAGGTGCGGCAGCTGCGCGGCAGCGCGTTTGTAACCGCCTCACGGTGCATGGGCGGCAGCCCTTTCCATATTCTGCGCCGGCATCTGCTGCCCAATTTTCTGCCTGCCATCCTGTTTATGCTGGTGATGCGCTTCCGCAGCGCCGTTGCCTCCGAATCCACGATGAGCTTTCTAGGGCTCGGCCTGCCGCTCGAACTCCTTTCCTGGGGGAGCCTGCTTTCGCTGTCCGAGCGCAGCCTGCTCTCCGGGGCATGGTGGGCCGCCGTTATCCCCGGCGTTTTTCTGGCTGCAACGCTGTTGTGCGTCACCGAGCTCGGCAGCGGCCTGCAGACGGCCGGCCAATACGGCCCAAGCGGCCTGTGAGCGCCGCCCATCCCGTTTTATTGGAGGACCATAATGAACCTGCAAGACTTTTTTTCCGAAACCCCACGGCTGGCCATCGCTTTTTCCGGCGGCACGGATTCAGCCTATCTGCTGTATGCAGCGCTCCAATACGGGGCCGATGTACAGGCATACTATATACGCTCCGCCTTCCAGCCGCAGTTTGAGCAGGACGACGCCCTGCGCCTGGCCGGAGAACTAGGCGCAAAACTGCGTATCCTGCCGGTAGATGTGCTCTCATGCGCCGCAGTCGCCTCCAACCCGCCCGACCGCTGCTACCACTGCAAACGTCTGATGCTCCAGACAATCCTGCATGCGGCCGCTGCGGACGGTTATTCCGTCCTCGCCGACGGCACCAATGCCTCGGATGCGGCGTCCGCCCGCCCGGGCATGCGCGCGCTCGCCGAGCTGTCAGTCCGCTCGCCTCTGCGCGAATGCGGGCTGACGAAGGCCGAGATCCGGCGGCTGTCTCAAGCCGCCGGGCTGTTTACCTGGGACAAGCCCGCTTACGCCTGCCTCGCCACGCGCATCTCCTCCGGGGAAGCGCTGACCACCGAAAAATTGCGGCGGACGGAGGATGCCGAACGGGCGTTATCCTCGGCCGGGCTGACCGGCTTCCGGGTACGTCTGTTCGCAGGCGCAGCCAGGCTGCAAGTCCCTGCCGCACAGCTCCCGCTGGTTCTCGAACAGCGGGAAGCGCTGGTGCGCACACTAAAGAAATATTACCCCGCCGTGCTGTTGGATTTGGAGGTACGCGAACCATGAACGAGATCAAAGGAATCCTGGAGGCCGTGCAGGCAGGGCGCATGACGGTTGACGACGCCCTGCTTCAGATCAAGACCGAACCCTTTCGGGATATCGGATTCGCCAAGGTGGATCTGCACCGAAAGGCTCGCCAGGGCGCGGCAGAAGTCGTGTACGGCGCGGGCAAAACGCCGGAACAGATCGCCGGCATCCTGGACGTCATGCGGGAAAACGGGCAGGATACGATCCTCATCACCCGTCTGCCGGAAGCCGCCGCCGAAGCGGTCGGCGCGCGCCATCCGCTGGCCTATCACCGCGACGCCCGGGTCGGCATCGTCGGCACGCTGCCGGAGCCGGACGGCCTCGGAGATATCGTGGTGGCGACCGGCGGAACCAGCGACCTGCCGGTCGCCGAAGAGGCTGCGCTGACGGCCCAGGCGCTTGGGAACCGGGTAACCCGTCTTTATGACATAGGCGTCGCCGGGCTGCACCGGACGCTGGCACACCTGGATGAGCTGATGCGCGCCAGCGTCATCATCGCTATCGCCGGAATGGAAGGCGCGCTTGCCAGCGTCATCGGCGGTCTTGCAGATTGCCCGGTAATCGCGGTCCCAACAAGCGTAGGTTACGGCGCATCCTTTCACGGGCTTTCGGCCCTGCTGTCCATGCTCAACGCATGCGCTAGCGGCGTTTCCGTAGTCAATATTGATAACGGCTTTGGCGCAGGCTATTTGGCCAATATGATCAACCATATGGAGGAGAAACGATGAAAACCTTATACCTTGACTGTGGGATGGGGGCAGCGGGCGACATGCTGACCGCGGCGCTGCTTGAGCTGCTGCCCGATCCCGATGCCTTTGTGGCGCGCCTGAACGCGCTGGGACTTCCCGGCGTCAGCTTCCGGCGGGAACCCGCGGTTAAATGCGGAATTACGGGCACAAAAATCTCGGTCATCATCCATGGGCTCCAGGAATCCTGCACCGACGGGGGCGGAGACAGCCCTGCGGACATCTCTGCCAGCTGCCATACGCATGACCACGGCCATACACACGGTCATGACCACACGCACGGCCATGACCACACGCACAGCCATTGCCCCGCACACCATCACAGCAGCATGCAGGAAATTACACAACTTGTGGCTGCGCTTCCGGTTTCGGCGCATGTCCGGACGGATATCCTGTCCGTTTACCGGCTAATTGCCGATGCGGAAAGCCACGTCCACGGCGTACCGGTCACGCAAATCCATTTCCACGAGGTGGGCATGCTGGACGCCGTCGCCGATGTAACCGCAGTCTGCCTGCTGATGGAGGCGCTTTCACCTGACGAGGTCGTCGTTTCTCCGGTCCACGTAGGGTGCGGACAGGTCCGGTGCGCCCACGGCATCCTGCCGGTCCCCGCCCCCGCAACCGCGCATCTGCTGCAGGGTGTTCCGATCTACGGGGGGGCTGTCCCTGGCGAGCTGTGCACGCCGACTGGCGCAGCGCTGCTGAAATATTTTGCAGCACGCTTTGGCGAAATGCCAGTCCTGACGCCGCAGAAAATCGGCTACGGCATGGGGACGAAGGATTTTGAGGCGGCAAACTGCATCCGCGCCGTGCTGGGCGACGCTGTTGGGCAGCGTGATGCGATCATCGAGCTCTCCTGCAATGTCGACGATATGACGGCAGAAGAAATCGGGTTCGCCTCTGAGCGGCTGTTTGAAGGCGGCGCACGCGAGGTATACACCATCCCGATTGTCATGAAGAAATCCCGGCCCGGCAGCCTGATCCGCGTCATCTGCGATGCGCCAGAAAAGGAAACGCTTGTCGGCCTGCTGTTCCAGCACACCTCAACGATCGGCGTGCGGGAAGCCGTTATGAACCGCTTCGTTTTGTCCCGAAGCCTTGAAACGGTCCAAACGCCATACGGAATCATCCGCCGCAAACGCTCTACAGGCTACGGCGTGACGCGCACCAAATATGAATATGACGATCTATCCCGGGTCGCGGCAGAACAAGGCCTGAGCCTTGCGGAGGTCCGCAAGCTTCTGGAGGGCTGTCCTTCTGCCGCCGGCGAATAGCCGCACTTTCCTGCGCCTTTCTCCCGGCGCCCGGGC
>CANPPM010000016.1 GCA_947575935.1 uncultured Butyricicoccus sp.
TTGGCGCGCTCAAGCAGCAGCAGGATAGAGGCGGCAATGTCGGCATCAGAGACGGTAACCACCTGGTCGACATATTGGTTAATATACTCCATGGTGCATGCGCCGGGGGTACGCACTGCAATGCCGTCGGCGATGGTGCGTACACTCGCGCTCGAAAGGATTTCCGGGTGATGGAAGGAATTTGCAATGGCTGGTGCGCCTTCCGCCTGTACGCCGATGATCTGTACGCGCGGGTTGACCTGCTTGGCGCAGGCTGAAATACCGGAGATCAGTCCGCCGCCGCCCGCCGGGACAAAGATCATATCGACAAAGGGCAGATCCCGCAGGATTTCAAGGGCGATTGTCCCCTGCCCTGCCATGACGTCTTCGTCGTCAAAGGGGTGGATGAATTCTGCGCCGGTTTCCTGCATGATCTCGCAGGCCTTGGCATAGGCGTCGTCGTAGCATGCGCCCGCAAGCACCACATTGGCGCCGTATCCCTGGGTGGCGGATACCTTTGCGATGGGCGTGGTACGCGGCATCACGATGGTTGAGGGGACGCCGATTGAGCTGGCCGCAAAGGCGACGCCCTGTGCGTGGTTGCCTGCAGAGGAGGCGATTACCGACGTAAGGCCGCCCTCTTCATGGCGCCCCCCGCCGCCCCGCCGCCCCCTCCCCAGCGCTTCATAATCTGGTTGTAAGCGCCGCGTACTTTGAAGGAACCGGTTGTCTGCTGGTTTTCATATTTCAGATATACATCCGCGCCCGTCATCTCCGAAAAGGTATGCGAGGAGGAAAGCGGGATGCTGTGGAGCACGTTCTAGAGCCGGGAAGCGGCGTCTTCAAAATCCTTTAGGGTCAGCATGAAAAAAACTCCTTTTGATTGCCAATCTGTCAATTTTCCAATTCAGTTTATCACAGCGGGGGAGAAAATGCAAGAAAAAGTTCCGGCTGCATATCCGCTCCGGGATGCTGCCGGACAGGCTGCCGGGGGAAATATCAAATCCGCCGCCGGAAGGCGGCGGATTCGGTGGGGAGTGGCGGCGCAGGCCGCTTGGCCCGGCAGGGGGATTATTTTTTCCCCATCATTTCAAGCGCCTGCCTGGCGGCCATTTGTTCGGCTTCTTTTTTGCTGCGCCCGCGGCCGCAGGCAAAGACATTGCTGTTGAGCAGCAGTTCCATCGTAAAAATTTTATTGTGGTCCGGGCCCTCAGCGCCTGCAAGGCGGTATTCCAGCGTCTCCTGACGGTTTTTTTGGACAATTTCCTGCAGCATGGTCTTGTAGTCCTTGAACGCGCCGCCCCTGCGGGCGGCCTCGGCCTTGCGCGGGACAAACGAGAGGACGAAAGCGCGTGCGGGTTCAATGCCGCCGTCCAGATAGATTGCGCCTAGGATCGCCTCGACCGCGTCTGCCAGGATAGACGGGCGCTCCCGTCCGCCGCCCATCTCTTCCCCATGGCCCAGCCGGATTTCCTGATCGATGCCAAGCTCCTTGGCGATCTCGTAAAGCGTCTGTTCGCATACAACCGCTGCCCGCAGCTTGGTAAGCTCCCCCTCGGGCAGTTCTGGGAAGTGGTTGTACAGGTAGTCCGCCGACACGAAACCGAGTACGGAATCGCCAAGAAACTCGAGCCGTTCATTGTTGTGAATGTGTTTGGGGCGCTGCTCGTTTGCATAGGATGAATGCGTTAGCGCCTTTTGAAACAAGCTGTTGTTTTGGAAGCGGTATCCTATTTTATCCTTCAGCATGTGTCCTCTCCTTTTTTCCTGCTGCTCTGTTCAGAGCCCGTTTCGTATGCTTTGAGCGCTCTTTTGACGGCGCTGCCGCCATCCTGTACCGTTCCCGGTGGGAAATCGCTGCCGCCTGCCGGCAGCAGCATTTGCCGGCAGTTCGCCGGATACGAAACAGGCCCTAAGAACAGAAAAGAGCCGAGGCGATGTCGGCTCAGCTTCTGTCAAAGCCCTGCAGCGCAGGGCATGAAACAATGCTGTACGCCCCCGGTAGGGGGCGCGGTAGAGCATGGCGGTTACGCATCTTCCCCAAGCAGCTCCATCACGTCGCTGACCGTCTTGATCTTTGCGGCGTCCTGCTCGGAAATTTCGCCAATATCAAATTCCTCTTCGATCGACATCATCAGCTCGACCAGATCGAGCGAGTCGGCGCCCAGATCCTCCACAAAGGTGGTTTCCGGCTTAATGGTTTCAGGCCCAACGCCGAATTGCTCCGCCAAAATACTGCAAAGCTTTTCAAACATGCTTATCCCTCCTGCAAGCTGTCAGTGTTGTGCTGTCACGCAGCCTCTTTCTATCATGTATCATAGAATCTTCTTTCGCGTCTGTCAAGAGGGTAAACAAAAATTTTTTTCACTTTTCGCCGATTGTCATATATTCCATGTTTGCGGTGATTTCTTCGATCAGCCCCGACCGGCAGAATTCTATTGCTTGGCGTACCGCGTTCATCGCCGCCGTTTCATTGGACGAGCCGTGCGCTTTGATGACTGGGTGTGCGATACCCAGGAACGGTGCGCCCCCGATTTTATCTTGGTCAAACAGGCTGCGGAAATCATCTAGGCCGCGTTTGACCAGTAAATAGCCAAGTTTTGTGCCTGCTGAGCGCAAAAATACCTGTTTCAGCTCGGATGAGAGAAACTTTGCCGTTCCCTCAATGGTTTTCAGCATAACATTGCCCGCAAAGCCGTCGCAGACGGCCACGTCGCATGCCCCCAAGGGAACGTCCCGCCCTTCTACATTGCCGACGAAATTCAGACGTCCAGCCTCCCCGGCTTCCCGGAGCAGGCGGTAGGCTTCCAGCCGGAGCGCATCGCCTTTGGTATCTTCGGAACCGTTGTTGACCAAGCCGACACGCGGCCGGTCCACCCCCATGAGCTTGCGCAGATACAGTGAACCCATAAAGGCGAACTGCAGCAGGTACTCTGCCGTGCATTCGGTGTTCGCCCCCGCGTCAACCAGCAGTACCTGCCCGCCTGCACAGGGCATGACCGGCGCAAGCGCGCCCCGGCGGATGCCTTTGATGCGTTTACAAAACAGTGTCGCGCCTGCCAGCAGCGCCCCGGTCGAACCCGCCGAGACGATCGCGTCCCCTTCGCCCCGCTGGACCATCTTGAGGGCGGCAGCCATAGAGGAGCCGGGCTTCTTACGCAGCACCGTTGCAGGGTCGTCGTGCATGTCCACGACATCGGGCGCGTGTACAATGGACAGATGCGGTATCCCTTCCGCGCCGTCTGCCCGGAGGATCGCGCGGACACGTTCTTCCTGCCCGACCAGCACGATGTCCTCCCCAAACTGTTTTGCCGCCAGCACGCCGCCGCGAACAATGGCCTCAGGCGCATTGTCGCCGCCCATCGCGTCCACTATGATTTTCATGATGCCAACTCCTTTGCGATGCTGTCCACGGCCTCCAGCGCACGTGCAGAGACCGCCTGGTTTTTTTCCCGCTTGCCGCGTATGCGATAGCCAAGCGCGTCGATGATGCCGAAATTGATGTTCATCGGCTGGAATTTTGTAACGGTTTCATTTGAGATATAGGCGGCCAGCGCGCCGATTGCGGTTGTAGAGGGGAAGTCGGGCAAAGGGCGGCCCAGCGCCTCGCAGGCGGCGCACAGCCCCGCAAGATACCCGGAGGCATTGGATTCCACATACCCCTCTACCCCTGTAAGCTGCCCGGCAAAGCGGATACGGGGGTCGCTTTTCAGCGCATAGGTCCGGTCCAGCAGGCGCGGCGAATCCAAGAAGGTATTGCGGTGCATGACTCCGTACCGTACAAATTCCGCATTGCGCAGTGCGGGGATCATGGAAAAAACCCGTTTTTGCTCGCCGAACTTCAGGTGGGTTTGGCAGCCGACCAAATTGTAGAGGCTCCCCTGGGCGTTGTCCCGGCGCAGCTGCAGGACTGCATAGGGATCCTTCCCGGTTTTGGGGTCGGGGAGACCGACCGGTTTGAGGATGCCATAGAGCAGCGTATCATGGCCGCGCCGTGCATTGACTTCGATGGGCATGCAGCCCTCAAATACTAAGCTGTCCTCAAAGCCGTGTACCTCCGCTTGTTCGGCAGTGGTCAGCGCCTGCCAGAACGCGTCAAACTGTTCGCGGTCCATGGCGCAGTTGATATAATCTGCCGTGCCTTTGCCGTAACGGGAGGCAAACCAGGCTTGTCCGAGATCGATGCTCTCGGCGGTTACAATCGGCGCGGCAGCGTCATAAAAATGCAGAAATCCACGGCCGACCAGCCGGTGGATCTCGTTAAACAGCGCATCTGAGGTCAGCGGGCCGGTCGCTGTGATGACGCGCCCTGTCCGGGGGAGTTCGGTCACTTCCCCATGCCGGAGCTCGATAAGCGGGTGGGCGGCCACATGCGCGGTCACCTGCTGCGCGAAGGCTTCGCGGTCGACAGCCAGCGCGCCGCCGGCCTCTACCCGGGTCGCGTCCGCACAGCGGACAATCAGCCCACCCAGCCGGCGCAACTCTTCCTTAAGCAGGCCGGCGGCATTGGACAGCTCGTTGGACCGCAAGGAATTGGAACACACCAGCTCGGCCAGATCGCCCGAATGGTGCGCCGGGGTCATCTTATCCGGTTTCATCTCATGCAGCAGCACCGGAACACCGCGCTCGGCGAGCTGCCAGGCTGCCTCGCAGCCTGCCAGCCCTGCGCCGATTACGGTCACAGGCTCTATTGTCATTCTTCATTCTCCGTCGTTTGTACAGCAGTCTGTTCTTCGGCTGCCTTTCGGGTTGCAGCGGCCTTTTTGGTTTTAGGAGCGGCCGCTTTCTTTGCGGTTGCCGCTTTTTTCGTAGAGGCCGCCTTTTTTGCAGGGCTCTTGCGGGTCGTTTTCTTTTCACCGGCAGCTTCGGCGGCCTCCTTGGCAGCGGCGCGTTCGGCAGCTTTGGCAGCGCGGGCTTCGCGGCGGATACGGTTCTTTTCAGCTTCCTCGGGGGGCAGCCCTTCTTTGACCAGTTCAGAATAGCCGCAGCCCTCGCGTAGGCAGATGTCACGTACTTCCTTGGAGTCGCGGTCGGTATGCCGGAACAGGGAGGAGTCACAGGTCGGGCATTGGGTTTTTAGCGGCTTATCC
Organism: uncultured Butyricicoccus sp.; assembly: GCA_947575935.1. GTDB lineage: Bacteria > Bacillota > Clostridia > Oscillospirales > Butyricicoccaceae > QXXE01. The sequence continues at coordinate 5,070 of CANPPM010000016.1, forward strand.
CAGGTCATAAACTGGCAGTTCGGGAAGGTATCGCAGGAATAGTAGACATAGCCGCGCGCCGATTTCTTTTTGACCACTTTTGCCCCGCAGACCGGGCAGGCGGCGCCGGTGTCTTCGGTAATTGCCTTCGTATTTGAGCACTCTGGAAAGCCCGGGCAAGCGAGGAATTTTCCAAACCGGCCGATTTTAATCACCATATTGCGGCCGCATTTTTCGCAGACGATATCGGTGACTTCATCCTCAATTTTGATGCGCTGTTTGTCAAGATCCTTTTCTGCCTGGTCGAGCGCGTGCTCGAAATCGCCGTAGAAATCGTGCAGCAGCTGGATATAGTCCAGCTTGCCCGCCTCAACCTCGTCCAGCTTATGCTCCATGTTTGCGGTGAATTCATAATCGGCGACCGAACGGAATTTGTCAACCAGCAGGCCGGTTACCCCCTCGCCCAGCGGGGTTGGGCGAAGGCTTTTGTTTTCTTTGACGACGTATGAACGGTCCAGGATCGTTGCAATTGTCGGCGCATAAGTCGACGGCCGGCCGATGCCCTTTTCCTCCATTGTGCGGATGAGAGACGCCTCCGTATAGCGCGCGGGCGGCTGGGTGAAGTGTTGTGCGGGCTCGACCGATTCGGCGCGCAGAGAGTCATGCTCGGCAAATGCGGGCAGCGGTTTGCCTGCCTCGCCTTTATCAGCGTCGTCGGTACCCTCTTCATAGACCGCAGTAAAGCCCGCGAATGCGACCGTATGGCCGGACGCGCGGAAAATATAGCCTTCGCATAGGATGTCGGCTGAGATGGTGTCATAAACAGCCTCTGCCATCTGGCATGCGACAAAGCGCGACCAGACCAGTTTGTAGAGCTTATATTGGTCTGGGGTCAGGGAACTGCGGATGTCGTCGGGAAGCAGCGCAACATTGGATGGGCGGATGGCCTCATGGGCGTCCTGTGCCGCGCCTTTGGTTTTAAATACGCGCGGTTTGCCGGGATAATATTCTTCCCCGTAGCGGCCCCGGATAAAAGCGGCTGCCGCAGTTGTCGCCTCGTCGGACAGGCGTACCGAGTCGGTACGCATATAGGTGATCAGGCCGGTTGTGCCGACGCCCTCGACGTCGACGCCTTCATACAGCTCCTGCGCTACGCTCATTGTACGGCGCGGGGTCATATTCAGCTTGCGGGAGGCCTCTTGCTGGAGCGTTGAGGTGATAAACGGCGCAGGTACCGATTTTTTCTTTTTTCCGCGCTTGATGGCGCCGACCGTAAATTCATTTCCGGCGACGGCCGCCATCACGGCCATGGCCTGCGCTTCGGTTTTAAGTTCGGCCTTGCCGTTCTGGTCTCCGTAATAACGGGCGGTGAATTTGCCGCCCGCTGCGGTCTGCAGGCGGGCGTCGATGGTCCAATATTCTTCAGGGACGAACGCGCGGATTTCTTTTTCACGGTCGACGACCAGGCGGGTGGCGACCGACTGGACGCGACCGGCAGACAGCCCGCGCTTTACCTTCCGCCAGAGGAAGGGGGACAGGCGGTAGCCGACGATGCGGTCTAGGATACGGCGCGCCTGCTGCGCGTCGATCAGGTCGATATCCAGGTCGCGCGGGTGGTCAATGCCGTAACGGACTGCATTTTTCGTGATTTCATTAAAGGTCACGCGCTTGGAATTGGAATCTTTCAGTTTGAATAGTTCTTTAATGTGCCAGGAAATGGCCTCGCCCTCGCGGTCCGGGTCGGTCGCGAGAAATACGAAATCGCTCGCTTTGGCCGCTTTTCGCAATTCGGAAATCAGCTTGTCCTTGCCCTCAATCGGGATGTATTCGGGCTCAAAATCGTGCTCAAGGTCGACGCCCATGGTTTTGCGGGGCAGGTCGCGCAGGTGGCCCATGGACGCTTTTACCGTATAGTCCGGGCCAAGATATTTTCCAATCGTTTTCGCCTTTGCAGGGGATTCGACGATCACCAGTTTTGACATAGTGTTCCTCCAAAAATAATCTATGGGCGTATCCCGTCTGGACGTCTGCGAGAGAGCGCGTTTATCGAATCCGCTCTCAGTCGGGGATGCGCCGTAAGGCCCGCCGGGAGGCCAGCGGCCGCCAGGCATCCGGACAAGCCGGGGCCGGTAAAACGGGTGCAGGGGGTGCTTCCGTCCGGGATGCAGTTACAGCGGCGTAATCATGCCGCCCGCATTGCGGAGCAGCCCGTCGAGCTCTAATATAGTGATAAGCGCCAATAGCTGTGCTGCGGGCAGGCCGGTCGCATCCATCAGCTGGTCGGTACTGTGCGCGCCTGCGCGGACCGCGTCTAGGACGCGGCGTTCTTCCGGGGACAGGCTGTCCGGCGAAGGGGCGGCTGCCGCTTCTTGCGGGGGCGCTGACGGCGCGGCGGCAGGCCGAGCGCTGGACTGCGCAGGGGAAGGGGCCGTCTTTTGTTGGGGAGGCCGGTTCGGCTTGGCGCGGCGGACCGTTTGTGGTTCCTGTTCGGAAGGTTTCAGCTCGGGTACGGCCTCCCGGGGTTTCATGCCGGATAATCCGCTGAAGATGCGAAGCACATGATTTTCATTCGGCGGATCCCGCAAGATGCCGCTATAGGCGTGCAGAAGCTGGAGCGGGTCGGTCAGCAGGTCGGCAGCGTGGTCACGGATCAGGGCATTACAGCCTGCAGAGCCGCGGTCGTCAAGGCGGCTTGGGACGGCATAAACATCCCGTCCCTGTTCCAGTGCCAGGCGCGCGGTAATCAGCGCGCCTGAGCGTTCGGGCGCTTCAATTACGATGGTGGCTACAGACAGGCCGCTGATGATGCGGTTTCGCTGCGGGAAACGCCATCCGGCAGGTTCGGTTCCTGGGGGATATTCGCTGACCAGCGTACCTGCAAGGCGCAGGTCGCCGTATAAATACCGATTTTCATAGGGATAGCAAACGTCTACCCCGCAGCCGAGTACCGCAACGGTCCCACCCTGCAGCAGCGCGCCGCGGTTTGCTGCTGCGTCGACGCCGGCGGCCATGCCGGAGACGACCAGGAATCCGCTTTCGGTCAAGCTGCGGGCAAACTTTTCGGCCATCATCCTGCCGTAGGGGCTGCTCCGCCGGCTGCCAACGATTGAAATCATGGGGCGGGCGTCCCATACCGGCGGCAGGCCGTACCAGTACAGGACTGGCGGCGGATCGTAAATATTGCGCAGCCGGTCGGGATAACCGCTGTCTCCCAGGGTGAGGACGTGAATATTTTTTTCTGCGCATTCCTCCAGGATACGGTCGGCTTCTTCCAAATTTTTGTCGCTTAGAATCTCAACCTGCGCAGGGGTCAGACCGTCGCACAGCAGCAGTGAGCCGCGTCCGGCCAGGTAAACGGCCTCCGGATCACCGAAATGCTCCAAAAGTGTTGCCGCGACCCGTGCGCCGATACCCGGCCGGGTCGACAGCCACAACCAGTATACGCGTCCAGCCATGTTGTCATTCCCCTTTCTGAGAACCTATCTTGCTTAAGAATGCCGTCTGGCACGTCTGCAGCCGTCTGAATGGTTCCAGCTGTAGTGGGCGAATCAGCCTTCTTTTGACGGTCCGGCCGCAGTGGGCATGGCTATAGCGGCTGACCGAAGCGGGAAGCCCATCGGCCGGCGCCGCCGCGTCAGAGAGGAAACAGACCCGGGCCATCCCCCAAAGGTCTCTGCACCTAAAAACGGCGGTCCCTTTTCCGCCTGGTTGCGTCACTGTTCCGTGTAGCGTATCTTTTCATTCCTGATTTCTGCGTAAGGATATTTTATGGGCGAAAAGCAGTTTGCTTTTGGGCTGATCTTTGATATAACCGCGTTTGACCGTTCCGGAAACGGTCGCCGCAGGGAGGGCGCGCGTTTCCGCAGCGGTCTGCACCCGGTTGGGAGCGCCGCGAAAAAATTTTTAGTGCAGGCTGCCTGCGGCCCGCTGCATTTCCCAGATGAGCAGGGAGGCGGCAACGCCGGCATTTAAAGATTCTGCGGTTCCGGCCATCGGAATAATGATTTTTTGGTCACAGAGGGCCAACGTCTGCTCTGAGATACCGTGCCCTTCGCTGCCGATAATGACTGCGCAGCTGCCGAGCGATATCTGGGTCACTGGTATGCTGCCGGCCCGTAAAGCCGCGGCGTAAACCGGAAGTCCCTGGCAGTGCAGCTGTTCAATTGCGCAGGCTGCAGACAGCTGGTACAGCGGCTGCCGGAAGATTGCGCCCATCGTTCCGCGCAGGACCTTCGGTGCGGTTGGGTCCGCACAGCCTTCGCACAGGATCACCGCTGCCAGTCCAAATGCATCTGCTGTACGCAGGATGGTCCCGACATTGCCGGGGTCCTGCACGCCGTCGAGCAGCAGGGCCGAACGAACCGGCGGCAGTGCAGTTTGCAGTACAGGGCTCTCGCAGCTGAAGAGGACCCCTTGCGGCGTTTCCACATCGCTGGCCAGCGCAAAAATGTGCGGTTCCGCGGAAAACAACCCCGCGCCCTGCGCCTCTGCACGGCTGCAGAGGCTTTGGAAAACGGGATCGGGCTTTCCGCTGCCGCGTAATAGCAAGGTTTTAATTTTGACGCCCGAGGCGAGCGCTTCGGCCAGCAGTTTTTCGCCCTCACAAACCATTTCCCCAGTCGTCCGGCGATACTTTTTGTCCCGCGCCAGCCGTGCAAGATGGCGCAGCGTGTTGTTTTGACGGCTTTCAATCTGGATCATGCGCGTTTCCCGACCTCTTCCAGATCTTCGTTGGTACCGATCATGACCAGCACCAACCCGGCGGGAAGCGGCGCGGCGGGATCGGGGCTGAGGCTAAGCTTTTCGCTGTCCTTTGCCCGCGTTGCAAGGACAGTAACGCCGTATTTGGCACGAACATTCAGCTGGATCAGTGTCTTTCCAATCCACTTTTCAGGGACGGGCAGCTCGGCAATGGAAAAATCGTCGGTTACGCTGACATAGTCGAGGAATGACCGCATGCTCAGCGTGCGTGCAAGTCGAACGCCCATTTGTTCTTCCGGGAATACAATCTCGTCTGCACCGACGCGCTGCAGTACCAACCGATGAAGGCTGCTGCGCGCTTTGGCAATTACATGCGGCACACCCGCTTCCTTGAGAAGTGCGGTTGCCAGGACGCTGTCCTCGATATCGGACGCAACGGCAACCACTGCGCAGTCAAAATTGCGCGCGCCTGCGGCATTCAGCACAGACTCATCGGTCGCATCCCCGACAATTGCGTGTGTAACATCGTCGGCAATGTGCTGTATCACATCTGCGTCGCGGTCAATCACAAGCACTTCGTTTCCGAGTTCACATAGCTTTCGTGCCACTGCACGTCCGAATCGTCCGAGCCCAACGATCAGAAATGATTTCATCCCATTTTCTCCTTTCTGTGATGCAGCGTTTTGCCGGCGATACCCTGCGCAGGCCGGGCCTGCCCCTCTTTCCGCTGCGGCAGGAGGCGGAACAGGCGCGGCGTTTTTCAGGCTGCATTCAATGGCCAGCCAAAGCGTGTTTGGACATTGCCCAAATGCCAGGCCGGCAGAAGTCTTCCGTGACTGGCGCAAACCCGCTGGCAGAGCGGCGCCAGCGGGTTTCCGTCGAACGGACATACTGTTTTTGTAGTATTCATAAAGGCTGGAAAAACTTTTTTTTCGTGAATCGCCAGCTAACGGCTGAGAGCCGCGTTGTCAGGATGCGCGCTCTGGTTCGATCGCCCTTAGCCTACCATCACCGATCCTTCCGGATAAGCGATTTTCGGCGGAGATTGCCTGCGCATCAGAATGCCGACACCCAGCGTCAGCACGCCTACCCGGCCGAAATACATCAGCGCAATCAGCATGCAATGCGAGAATCCGGACAGGCTGGGGGTAATACCGGTCGACAGTCCGGCGGTTCCAAAGGCGGATGCGACTTCATACAGGCACGGCAGCAGAGGAAGCGCCTCGATATGTGACATGATGATTGCACCGCCAACGGTGAATACCGTACCGACAACCAGCATGGTGACCGCATTCATGATTGCCCGCGGGGAAATCCGGCGCTCAAAAGCGATCACGTCGGTTTTCCCACAGACCGCCGTCCATGCCGCCAGCAGCAGTACGGCGGCTGTCACGGTTTTGAGGCCGCCGGCCGTTGAGCCGGGAGAGCCGCCGATCAACATCCATATTACAGCCATCCCCAGGCTGGAATCGGTCAGCGCCCCCTGATCCAGCGCACTGAAGCCCGCTGTACGCAGGGTCACCGACTGAAATCCGGCCGCCAGCACTCTGCCAGGCGGGGTGAGGGCGCCCAGGGTAGCAGGGTTTGTCCATTCAAACCACAGTGTTAGGAGCCAACCCAGCAGGATTAGCGCGGCTGTCGTCACCAGCGTCAGTTTGGTATGTAGGCCGAAGCGCTGGAAACGGCGTTTTTCATAAACATCGCTCCACACGAAAAAACCGAGGCCGCCGATAATGATCAGCGCCATCAGCGTCAGGCACACGACCGGGTCGTCTACATAGGCGCTGACGGAAGCAAACGCCTTTTCCTTGCCCAGCAGATCGAATCCGGCATTGCAAAAGGCCGAGACCGCATGGAAGACGCCGAGTTTTATGCCTTCCGCCAGCCCAAAGTCCATCGAAAAACGGCCGGCCAGAATGGCTGCGCCGGCCCCCTCAAATGCAAGCGTTCCCAGCAGCACCCGCCGCGTCAGCCGCACGATGCCCGCAGGGTCGGTCAGGTTGAGCCCGGTCGACAGCACCATGCGTTCGCGCAGTGTGATCGTGCGCCGCGTCAGCAGGGAAAACAGCGTTGCCATGGTCATAAAGCCCAATCCGCCGACCTGAATCAGCAGCAAAAGTACCATCTGCCCAAAGCCGCTCCAGTATTGCGCGGTATCGACCAAGACCAGCCCGGTCACACAGGTCGCGCTGGTTGCTGTGAATAGCGCTGTCATAGGGTCTGTCCAGGTACCCGTACGCGAGGCCAGGGGGGTACTGAGCAGCGCCGCCCCGGTCAGGATTACCGCTAAAAATCCGATCACCATCATCAGCGCCGGGCGAAAGCCGCCTGTCCGCCGGTTCAGCCAGTCCCACAAACCGTTTCCCTTCTCTCGTCTCTTGTCATCTCCCGCTATGGGGGCCGTCTTGTTACCTTATGATAGCATATAAAAAGCGGTTCGTCAAACAAGAAAATTTGATCCCGATGAAGTGCCTGCAGTGCGGTGCGGGGCTATGCCAGCCTGCGGCCCATCAGCACGCCCATGCTGGATGCCATCATGAGTCCGCGCGTCCATCCGCTGGAATCGCCCAGGCAGTGCAGGCCCCTGACATTGGTATTGAACTGCGCATCCATCCGGACACAGTTGGAATAAAATTTCAGCTCAGGGGAGTAGAGCAGCGTTTCCACCGACGCAAAGCCGGGTACCACGTGGTCGACTGCCTGCATGAATCCTAAGATATTAAGCATTGCGCGGTAAGGCATGGCCGCGGTGATGTCGCCGGCAACGGCATCGGGCAGGGTTGGCCGCAGGTTGGAGCGTGAGAGCTCTTTTTCCCAGGTCCGTTTGCCGTCCAGAATGTCGCCGTAACGCTGTACCAGGATACGCCCGGCCCCCAGCATGTTGGTCAGTTCGCCGACCTTCTGCGCGTATTCAATCGGCTGATTGAACGGCTCAGAAAAATTGTGTGAGCACAGGATGGCGAGATTGGTATTGGTGGATTTTAAATCCTTATAGGAATGGCCGTTGACGACTGCAAGGTCGTTGTCGTAGTTTTCCTGGCTGACGAAACCGCCTGGGTTCTGGCAGAAGGTACGGACCTTGTTTTTAAACGGTTTGGGATAGCCGATCAGCTTGGACTCGTATAGGACGTTGTTGACGTGCTCCATCACCTCGTTGCGCACCTCGACGCGTACGCCAATATCAACCGTACCCGGGCGGTGGGCGATATGATGTTCGGAGCAGATGCGTTCCAGCCAGTCTGCGCCGCGGCGTCCGGTTGCCACCACCGTATGATCGGCGCGGATTTCACGTTCGGTCTTTCCATCCATAATGGATACGCCGCGGCAAATATCTCCGTCAAGAATGATATTTTCGCACTGACAGCCGAACAGGATTTCAACGCCGTTTGCCAACAGATGTTCTTGGATTGCGCGGTAGATTTGCTGGGCCTTTTCGGTGCCAAGATGCCGGATCGGACAGTCGACCAGTTTAAGCCCGGCCTGGATTGCACGTTTGCGGATGTCCTTGACCTGGTCCGTATTGCTGATGCCTTCGACGTGTTCATCTGCGCCGAATTCGAGATAGATTTTGTCAGTGTAGTCAATGGTATCCTGTGCCAAAGGCTCTCCGATCAATGTGGGCAGATCGCCGCCGACTTCACAGCTGAGCGACAGTTTGCCGTCGGAAAACGCGCCCGCGCCTGAAAATCCGGTTGTAATATGGCAGTACGGCTTGCAGTTCATGCATTTTTTCGTCTTTGCCTTCGGGCAGACGCGGCGCTCAATCGGCTGCCCCTTCTCCACCAGGATAATTTTTTTCCGGCTGCCTTTGCGCAGCATTTCAAGCGCGGTAAAGATACCGGCGGGGCCGGCGCCAATAATGACAACGTCTGCATGCATAAAAATGCTCCTTTCGAACAGAAACATACCGGCATGCCTCCGCGAAGGCCGGAGGCGCCGGGCTGGCCGGTTCCCTGGCCGGAAGGGACAGGGAGGGGGGCGCCGCGGGGCGGCGCGAAGTCTGTGGGGGAACCTGTGGGGGGCTATACGCGCATTGCTTCCACTTGCCCGGCGTCGGGGGTTACATATGCCGTCTGATACACATGATAAATGACAACGCCGGGCTTTGCGCCTGCCGGTTTTTTGAGATACCGGACCGGGGTGTAATCTACGGGAACCAGGCTGGAGGTGCGCGCCTTGGAATGATAGGCGGCGATCATTGCGGCCTCGGTCATGGCCTGATCTGTCGGTTCCCGCCCGTCGGAGACTAGGATGACGTGCGAACCGTGGATTTTCTGGGTATGAAACCAGAAATCCGATTTCATTGCAGTTTTCAGGGTCAGTAAGTCGTTTTGCAGGTTGTTTTTGCCGGCAAATACCGAAAAACCGTCGCTTGTACGGTATTAGTATGGGCGGGCGCGGACCGTCTTCGCACGCTGGCTGCGCTGCTGTTTGTTGGATAGGATGCCGGTCAGCCGGAGCTCTTCGCGCAGCTGTGACAAATCCTGCTCACATTCGGCTTCGCTGATGGAAGCAAGCACGCTTTCCAGATAGTCGATGTCCCGTTCCCCCTGCGCAATCTGAACGGTCAGCACCGCCTCGGCGGTCTTTGCTTTGTTATAGAGCTTATAGTAGCGCTGTGCGTTCTGCTGGGGGGACAGGCGGATATCCAGCTCGATTTCGATTTCCGGACAGGTTTCGTCAAAGTAATCGACGACTCGGACCCGCTGCATGCCCTTTTCGAGCTGGTAAAGGTTGGCGGTGATCAGATCGCCCAACCGTTTGTGCTGCGCCCGTCCTGCCGTGTCCAAAAGCTCCTGCCGCTGCGCAGCCAGTTTCCGTAGGGCACGGTCGCGCGCATTTGTGACCGTGCGGAGCAAATCGGCGGCCCGCCGGTTCATGCGTTCAGCACTGCTCTTTTTTTCATAGTAGGTCGACAGCAGTGACGAAAAGCTTGGCGCAGGCGTTACGCGCATCAGGTCCCCGTACTGTGTAATGGGAAAACAGGAGAAATCAAAGACGGTCCCTTCTTCGCGGCGGAGCAGCAGAAAGGGCTGCCCTTTGTTTTGCCGCACGAATTCCGTAAAGTCGGAAAATATCCTGCCGGCCGCCTCCCGCTCCTGTGCTGTGAGACAGGAGACCGGTTTGTCGGATTCCCCGATTGCCCGGCAGGCGATTTCACGGCAGAGCAGCGGCGACAGGCCGATTAGGCGCCCCAGCAGCCATTTGTCCAGTCCCTTTTCGCTGGTTTCATGCAGCAGAGCGGCAGTTAATCCAGCGCCTGAGATATTCAGCGGGTCAAGCTTTCCTTCCTGTGCGGGTGGAAAGCGATAAAACAGGCCGGGCAGTACCTGGCGTTTGCCGGAAATATCGCCGTCAACCCGGCGGATGGCGTCAATGATCCGTCCATCGTCTCCCTGCAAAATCAGGTTGGAGTATTTGCCCATTAGCTCGATATTCAGATATTTTTTGCAGGGGATGCCCAGCTCGTCGGCGGTATCCAGTTCAAGAACGGCCATGCGCTCTAGGGCAGGCTGGCGAAGCGAGACAATTTTCGCACCCTGTATGTGCTTGCGCAGCAGCATGCAGAACATCGGAGGGGAGGCCGGGTTTTCAATATTTTTTTCAATAAAATGAATGCGTGGGGCGGAGGCAGCGACGGAAATGAACAGGCGTTTTGCGCCCGTGCGGCCTCGTATGGCAAGGACGACTTCTTCGCGGTCGGGTTGGTATACCTTTTCAATGCGTCCGCCCGCAAGGCCTTCGTGCAGTTCGCCGAGTACCGCCCGCAGGGTAACGGCATCCAATGGCATGGGATCACTTCCTTTTTGTGCATGGTAGATTCTTTATCGTTCATCTGTGCCTGTCGGTCTGGGCAGCGGAGGCGGCCGCATAGAACGGCAGGCACGGACTGTGTGAAGGGGATGGGGAAGCAGGTGGGTATTCCCTGCGGCGCGGCAGCGCAGGGGGCGTGATGCAGGCCCGACCGCTCAGATAAACTGAATGCAGTCCCGATGGACCGCTGAGACCTGGGCTGTAAGGGCGGGGAAGGCCTGCGCGATGCGTTCGGCAAAAACAGCGGCAATCGGGTTTTCGGTGGGGAAGTGGCCGGCGTCTACCAGTGTCAGCCCAAGAGATTGCGCCCGCTGCATAAGATCATAGGAGCAGTCGCCGATCACAAAGGCCTGCGCGCCCTGCTGCAGCGCAAAGTCCATAAGCTTGCCGCAGGCCCCGCCGCCGACGGCAACGCGTGTGATCTCACAGCCGCCGTCGGTGAAACGTACGCCGCCTGCATGGAGCGCATGCTTAACAAAGCCTGCGAATGCGGCCGGCTGCATTGCGTGCGGTAAGTCGCCGGTCCGGCCCAGCAGGCCCTGCTCGCCCGCGCCCATCGGTACGACGTTTTGCAGGCCGAGCGCTGCCGCAAGCGCGTCGTTCACGCCGCCTTGGGTGCAGTCTGCGTTGGTATGCATGCAGATCACCGCAATATCGTGCTTGATTGCACGGCGCAGGGTCCGTCCTGCCGCATCGTCTTCCGTAACGGCTTTCACCGAAGTGAAAATCAGCGGATGGTGGGCGACAATGAGCTCTGCGCCGGTTTGGACGGCCTCGTCGAGAACGGCTTCCGTCGCGTCAAGCGCGCAGAGAACCTGGGTCACCGTCTGGCTGCGGTCACCCGTCATCAGCCCTACGTTGTCCCAGCTTTCGGCCAATGCGTAAGGCGCAAAGTCTTCTAAAAAACCTAAAATATCCTGTACAGTGGTCATTTCAGTTCCTCCAAACGTATTTGAAGTGCGGCAGTCAGCGCTTCTTGTGCGGACAGCCGCTCTGGGGCGACGTTTGCGCCCGCATACATGCCGCGCAGCACAGCCTGCTCCCGCTGAAGCAGCGCATGAAAATACGCCGCGGCGAGCGGGTCAGACCGCAGCCCCGCGGGCGCCAATGCCTCTAATGGGGAGAGGGTACGGGCGGGACCGCCGCCGCGCACGGAAAGTACCAGATAGAATTTTTTCCCTTCCTGGCATAGGCGCTCTGTCTCTGTACGGAAACCGTGCGCGGCAAGCCATTGGCGCAGGACGGGCAGCATGGTCATCGGCTGCAGGATCAGCAGATGTGTTCCAAGCTGCGTCCAGGGGGCGTTTGACAGAATGTCTGCAATGGTCTCCCCACCCATTCCGGCAATCGTGATGGTGTCGCATTCGTCGGGAGCGATTCCGGAAAGACCGGGCGCCAGCCGCAGCGGCAGCGTGACCCCGTGCTCGTGTGCGTTACGTTCGGCATGTGCGAGCGGCCCGGGGCGGATGTCGGATCCGACCGCCGTGTGCAGCCGGCCGGATAGCAGAAGCCAGATAGGCAGTTTGCCGTGGTCGGTCCCGATGTCGGCAAGCCGTGCTCCCTGCGGGACCAATTCCGCCGCAAGCGCCAGTCGCGGCGTCAGTATCATGCTTTCCATAGAACCTCGTTTTTGAAAAGGCCCGCCGCGGCAGAGCGGCGGGCGATGTGTGTCAGCACTGGTCGGTTATTCGCCGAAATGGCGTTTTAGTTTGTCGACCAGCTCATCCGCGTTGGTGCCATGCACCATGCAGGCTTCTTCGATGCTCTCTGCCTGGGAGTGCGGGCAGCCGAGGCACTGCATGCCAATTTCCATAAAATATTTTGCAGCCTGGAGATCGCGGGACAGCACCTCGCCGATCGTTGTCTTTTTTGTAATAGAAGCCATGATAAATCCTCCTTGCATGTTATTGCTATCTATTATACTGCCAAAACCGACTGATTTCAATGCAAATCTCTTGCATGTCTGAAAAAAGGTTTGCGGTGCAAGCGATTTTGCAAAAGGGTACAGCGTTTGCCGCTGTATAGGCTGCACAGGAATCTTCTTGAGACGGCGCTCTTTTTGGGTGTTACAATCTTGCGTTTATCGCTGTGTAAATCAACGGTAGAATTTGCGAAAAAAAACTTGACAAACCGAATTGAGTACGCTATAATAGACACGTTGCAGAGAGCGCTGCAAGAAAATGGAGAGTTGGCTGAGTGGTCGAAGGCGCACGACTGGAAATCGTGTGTGCGTGA
>CANPPM010000017.1 GCA_947575935.1 uncultured Butyricicoccus sp.
ATTTTAGAATCTGCACCTTATTCGCACCCTGAATCTCGGCCATTTCCTCCAACTCAGAATTAATCGAACGGAGTGAGCCCGACACCATGATATAAGAGAATGCGTAATAGTGCAGCACCATAACCAGAATAATGGCAATCGGACCATAGGCAAGCCAGTCCGGAATCGGCACGCCCATGCCGGCAAGAAATCCCAGCTGCCCGGAGCGAGAGTTGCGGAACACCGCCAACCAGGACAACGCCTTGCACCACGAGGGAATCATGTACGGAATAATAATCAGCATGCCGATCTGCTTTTTCATCGGAATATCTGAACGAACCATCAGCCATGCAAGAATCGAACCCAGCGGCACCGAAATCAACGCCACAAAGAATCCGATAAGCAGGGAATTGCCGAGCGGCTCCCAAAGAATAGCCTTCGACATCTGACCGGCACACATATATTTCCAATAATACAGAGTAAAATCGCCCACCTCACCGTGAACACGGCGCAGCTCACTCTGCGCAAGCGTGACGGTATTTTTCAGCATTTCCAGAAGCGGGACGACGATCAATCCGATCAGGCAGATCAGGCAGATCAGCACGATCATGTTAAATGGATTGGTCACAACGTTCAAAACAAGGTTCTTCACCCGTTTTGTCGTCATGGGTTTCTTTTTGATTGCTGCGTTTGCCACATGCACACCTCTTTCTCCAGCCAGGAGGGAGCCCCCAGCCAAAAATGATAGTTGAGTTCCCTTTCCACATCAGGCGCGCGCCGCGCCGGTTCTCTTCACCACCTCGCTTATTTTTGGCAAATGCCGTTGCCGTACTGCGCCGGAAATCCGAGCGCCGTACCCGGCGCCCCGGTTTTTCGCGAACGTTTACGTCAAACCGGGAAAAAGTCCCCGCCTGCAATCCTGCGGGAACCTGCGCTGAAAACTGTCTTCCAGCGAAAATACCGTGCAAACAGGCCGGGAAGCGGCGGCTGACCCCACCGCTCACCATGGCTGCCGCACAGCAGCTTGTTTGTTCGACAAAGGCAGTGCGAAAGGATCTCAAACGTTTGCGTTGTCGATTATGCCGACCCCAGCCAGAATGTTCGCCGCATCCCTTGGTACTTTTGTCTATGTTTTAATTATATGGTGGTAGGTCGGCTTTGTCAATCAAAAAATGAGAAGCCGGCCCGCAAGCGGGTGGAAAAAAATTCCCGGTACGCTGGCAGCCCAGACTGACGGCAGAAGTCCGTGTCCGCCGTGTCCCATCTGCTTTCCTCCCTCAAAACCACAGTAAACGTCCCAATTTTTTTCAATTTACTTCAAAACCTGCTTTTTTAAGGGAAACATGATACACCACTGAAAGTCCGCAGCAGAGGCAGCCCAATTGGTCATTTTTCAAAAAAATAAGCGCAAACTTTTACTACCCAAACACGGCTCCGCCCCCGCCAGACATCCATCTGCAGGGCGCGGACAACCAGCCTGCCTGCTTATGCAGGCCCCCTATCCCATCATACCAACACAGTCAAAATAAGGCTTTTGCCGGATACGATCCATATTGTCGCGAAACAGCGAGTGCCCCAGTGTGACAACGACAAAATCCGCCTGCTCTATCGCGTCATCAAACGGAAGGTTCGAAACACCCGAAACCTCACCGGCCGGCGCGAATGGCTCACAAGCAATCACCCGAACGCCTTTCTCCTGCAGCAGATGGCACAGCTCAATAGAGGGCGACTCACGCAGGTCATCTACGTCCGGCTTGTAGGAAAGGCCAAGCACCAACACCGTATCGCTCACCCTTTTCATCCCGGAAAGCACCTTTTCTGCGACAAAGCGCGGCTTATTTTCATTGCGCAGGCGTGAGGCATGGATCACCTTGGCCTCTTCCGGAAACTGCTCATAAATAAACCACGGGTCAACCGCGATACAATGCCCGCCGACACCGACGCCCGGGTTCAAAATATTGACGCGCGGATGGCAGTTGGCCAGCCGGATCAGCTCAAAGACATTGATGCCCATCTTATCGCAGATCACAGACAGCTCATTGGCATATGCAATATTGACATCACGGAAGGTATTCTCGGTCAGCTTGCACATCTCTGCAGTAATATCGTCGGTGATGCGGCATACGCCCTTTTCCAGCACGCGGCTGTAAATCTCCTCTGCCATATGGGCAGCTTCCGGCGTGCGCGCGCCGATGATGCGGTCGTTATTCTTCAGCTCGTACATCATATTACCGGGAATAACCCGCTCCGGACAGTGGGCGACATGCAGCTCCTCCGCCGGCAAGCCGGACTCCTCCCCCAGCACACGCGCAAGCATCTCGGTTGTCCGCGGCGGCACAGTCGACTCCAGGATAACCAGTGAGCCAGCTGTCATCACCTTGCCGATCATGCGCCCGGCCGACTCCACATAACGCAGGTCGGCGCGATGCGCGCCGTTTTCATCCTGGTAGAATGGGGTCGGCACCGAAATATAAAACACATCGGAAGGCGTAAGCTCTGCAGAAAAATGCAGGCGCCCGCTGCCGGCCGCTTTATCGAACGCCTCCTGCAGGCCGGGCTCGACGATATGGATCTTCCCGCCGCGCAGCGACTGAATCACACGCTCTGACACATCAAACCCGCACACCTCAAAGCCTGCCCCGGCCAGCGTGATCGCGGTCGGCAGGCCGATATAACCAAGCCCCATGACGGTGATTTTTTTCATGATCTGTAACTTCCTTTTTGCAAAACTTGTTTTTTAGTATACCACAAAAAGCCAGAAAAAGAAAGCCGTTTCCGCAAAAAACTGTCCCGGAAAAGAAAAGATTTACAAATCTGCGCGGCAATATTATAATAGACCCGTATGACCGCTTGAGAAATGCCGGCCGGCGGCGTTTCCGAACGGGTCAAACCGAATCGCCAAAATCTGTTAGGAGGAATTGGAACATGCAGACACTTCACCACGAGGACGCTCTTGCGCTGCTGCGCAGATACAACAGCGAGCCCTTCCATATTCAGCATGGCCTGACCGTCGAAGGGGTGCTGCGCTGGTACGCAAATGAACTGGGATATGCAGATGAGGCTGATTATTGGGCAACGGTCGGCTTGCTGCACGACATCGATTTTGAGCGGTACCCCGATCAGCACTGCCTCAAGGCCCCCGAGCTGCTGCGGGAAGCCGGAGCCAGCGAGGATATGATTCATGCAATATGCAGCCACGGCTGGGGGCTGACGGTCGACATCCGGCCCGAACACGAGATGGAGAAGGTGCTCTATGCCGTAGACGAACTGACTGGCCTAATCGGCGCATGCGCGCTGATGCGCCCTTCTAAAAGCGTACAGGACATGGAACTAAAATCGGTAAAAAAGAAATTCAAAACCGCCAGCTTTGCAGCGGGCTGTTCCCGCGACGTAATCATACGCGGCGCGGAACTGCTCGGCTGGGAACTGGATACGTTGATCCAAAAAACCATCCTCGCCATGCGCGCCTGCGAAGATACGGTCCGGGAAGAGCTGGGCCGCCTCTGACGCACCACACACCGGCCTTAAAATACAGGTTCTAACCGCCTGCCGCCCTGCATATATTCTGAACATCGGGCAGGGCGTTCCCCGTCCGCAACGATGAGGAAAGGCAGGCATGCAGCATGAAAAAACGACCCGTCCGTGGGACCAGGAACCCAATCGCCCTCCCTGCGTTCCTGTGTATCCTGCTCGCCGTGCTTCTGCTCGGCCTGCACTGTTTGGGCGGCGAACCTGCATTCGAGGCGCTGCTGACCCGGTTGGCCACCAGTGAACGCTTTGTCGCAGGCGCGCTTTCACTCGAGCTTGGTCCCAGCGGACAAAGCCCCGTGGTGCATGCGCCGGCAGCAGCGGCCAGCGGGCTTGCCCTGCCGCCAGAACCCGAAGCACCCCATACGGCGGACGAGCCGGTAAGCGAAAGCGCTTTTGCCGCGCCCGCCCTCCCGGCAGGCAGCTTTGACCGCAAGGCCGAAACAGTTGAAGTATCCGGGACGACCGGCCTTTCCTTTGACGTCCAAGAAATGCTGCGCGATCCGCTGGAACTGCGAAAGACCGACGGCCCTCAGGTATTGATCGTCCATACACACGGCAGCGAAGCCTATACTAATGATCAGACCTATCAATACACCTCCGAAGAACGCTACCGCACCACGGACACCCGTTTTAATGTCGTCCAGGTCGGAGACCGTCTGACCGAAGTACTAGAGGAAAACGGTATCCAGACGATTCACTGCCGCACCATGTTTGACAGCCCTGCTTATAACGGCTCCTACGGACGCTCGCTGGAGGAGATTGAGCGGCAGTTGGAGGCACACCCCTCCATCCAAATCGTGATCGACCTCCATCGCGACGATATTTCCCTCGAAAACGGCGGAAAAATGTCGCTCGACTGGCAGTCAGACGGGCAGGAGTACGCCCGGATGATGTTTGTTATCGGTTCGGACGCAAGCGGGCTGCGGCACGACAACTGGGAGCAAAACCTTAACTGGGCCGTCAACCTGCAGGCCAAACTGGACGCCGCCTACCCCGGGCTGATGCGCGCGGTCAACCTGCGCAAACAGCGTTTTAACCAACATCTGCGTCCGGGTTCCATGATCATTGAATGCGGCGCATCGGGCAATACACTGACGCAGGCGCTCCGCTCCATCGCGTTATTCGGCAACTTCTTGGCTGCCGAATTGAACGCATAAAAAACAAGAGAGCGAAAGGCCGGTAACCCGCTCGCTGAACCACAGGCTGCCATTCCCCCGCCGCAGACAGGAGAGGCTCTGCGCCCAAAACAAGCGTCGAATGCAGCGGCCAGACAAAAAACGGCAGATTTGGCCGCCTTTGCAGCATACAGACCGCGACTTTGAAAACCGCAGGAAACCGGCAAACTGCAAAACGCGGAAGCCCCCGCCGGGCTTCCGCGTTTTTCTCTTGTCACAAAGCGTCCGTCTATGCCTCATCCGGCTCCCCTGCGCTGCGCGTGACTCGCGCAATATGGATGGTCAAATACAGCAGCTCCTCACGACCGCACTGGTAATGATACTTATCCAGCATAAACAGCTGCACCTTCCATGCACATGCATAGGCATCGGCATGCTTGGCGCGGATCGCCTCGATCAGCTCCTCGTTATCATCGTCCGGATAATGCCGGTCCGCCAGCACGCGCTGGGCAAAAAATTTCAGATGGGTGATAAAGCGGTAATAATCCAGGGAATCCTCGTCAAATTCGATATCAAAACAGGCGCGCACAATTGCGCAAACCTCCTGCATGATATAAGTAATGGTATACACATCGGAAATCGTTTCCGTAATCTGCGCATTGACGAAATGCATTGCGATAAAGGCCGCCTCATCATCCAGAAACTCGACGCCGGTCTCCTCCATCACCAGCCTTTTGGCCAGCATGCCAATGTCGTATTCATCCGGGTAAAACCGGCGGATATCCCACAGCAAGGGATTATGCAGCACAATCCCTTCCCGGTACCGCGTCAGCGCGCTTGAAATATGATCGGGCAGCGTGACATAAATGCTGTCGGAAAGGCGCTTCCCCAACCGCAGCCGCGCCTCATTAATAATCCGCTCGCTGAGCATCATATGGGCCAACGGAATGCTGATAGCCAGCTGCTGAAACTTCACCTGCATATCCTGATCGGCGATATAATAGGTTTTTTCAATCTTGGACAGATCGGCCCGGTCCCCCGCCCGCTTGCCAAACGCCAGGCCGCGTCCCATCGCCACGACTTCCCGACCGGCCTCATCGTGCGCGACGACTACATTGTTGTTCAGTACCTTTTCAATCACCATTTCGCCATCCCCTTTCCCCGCTGCCGCCTCAGATCAGCGGGCCGGAATGATCTCAATCCAATAGTTGTCCGGATCATGGATAAAATAAATCCCCATTTTTTCATTTTCAAAACAGATGCAGCCCATTTCCTGATGTTTTTGATGGGCCTTTTCCATATCGTCAACCTGCAGGGCCAAATGAAACTCATTGTCACCCAACGCATACGGACGGTCCCAGTCCCGCAGCCAGGTAAGCTCCAGTTGATGGGACGTCACACCGTCGCCTAAAAATACAATGATAAACGAACCATCCTCCGGCGTAATGCGGCGCACTTCTTCCAGCCCGAGCGCCTCCCGATAAAAAGCAAGAGAACGGTCCAGATCGCAGACATTAAAATTATTGTGTGCAAATTGAAATTTCATTTCTCATACCTCCGTTTTCATATCCAAGCATAGCACAGTCAAACCGGATTTGCAAGCGGCAGACGGTCCGGGCCGCCTTTTCTTTTTGCGGCCCGCCCCCCTTGACATATCCGCCCCAACCGCCCCGGCTGAATTCTCCATAACTGCCTCTTCAGGGGGCGGCAGCCGTACTTTTCCATGCAAAAGCGGTAATTTTTTCTCTTGACATTTTTCGTCGTGTCCAGTATAATAAGCTTGCATATTGCAAATGGCGATGACAGAGGAAGTAATGCGGTGAAACGCGCCTTACAGGGAGCACCCGTCCTGACTGGAAACGGGGCAGGCGCCCGCGGCATGAAGTTCCCTCCCGAGCCGGGCGGCTGAACCAGTTTTCCAGTAGGCTGCCACGGGTTTCTCCCGTTACAGGGATCAGGCATCGGATTTTTCCTGTGCTGCAGAAAGTGCGGCGGTTTTAAATGCGCCGAATGTGGGTGGTACCGCGGAATTGTTTGTCTTCCGTCCCTGTTTTATGGGAAGGGGGACTTTTTCTTTTCCCGGCAGCGGCAAACGCCCATCTATCTAAAGGAGCGAAAACACCATGATTATTGTAATGAAAAATAGTGCCACACAGGAATATATTGACCATTTCTCCAACTGGCTGACCGGCCGCTATGACGTACAGGTAAATCCCATTTACGGTACAGGGACCACCGTCCTTGCACTGCTGGGCGACACGCATGCACTCGATCAGGACGCTATCCTGCGTGACCCGCACGTAGAGCGCGTCACCAAGATTCAGGAGCCTTTCAAGCTGGCCAACCGTAAAACCCATCCGGAGGACAGCACCGTCGAGATTGCGCCAGGGATTACGGTCGGCGGCAAAAAAATCGTCGTCATGGCCGGGCCATGCTCCGTTGAGAGTGAAGAGCAGATCATTGAGGTCGCCCAGCATGTCAAGGCGCAGGGGGCCGCGGTGCTGCGCGGCGGCGCATGGAAGCCGCGCTCGTCCCCCTACTCTTTCCAGGGGCTCAAAGCCGAAGGGTTGGAGCTGCTGCACAAAGCCAGTCTTGCCACCGGCCTTCCGGTGGTAACCGAAATCACCAATCCAGCCCATATCGAACAGTTCATCGGCAAGTGCGACTGTTTCCAGGTCGGCGCACGGAATATGCAAAATTTTGAACTTCTAAAGGAGCTGGGAAAAACAAAGATCCCGGTCTTGCTCAAACGCGGCTTTGCCAACACCATTGAAGAGTTTTTGATGAGCGCTGAATATCTGATGGCGGGCGGCAACAGCAACGTGATCCTCTGTGAGCGCGGCATCCGGACCTATGAGACCTATACCCGCAATACCCTGGACATTTCGGCAGTCCCGGTGCTGAAGCGCATCAGCCATTTGCCGGTCGTAGTTGACCCTTCGCATGCGGCGGGCATTTACTGGATGGTTCGCCCGCTGGCCCGCGCGGCTGTTGCAGCCGGCGCCGACGGCCTGATTATTGAGGTGCACAATGACCCGGCGCATGCCCTTTCAGACGGCGCGCAGTCGCTGACTTACGAATCCTTCGAGGAAACCATGCCCGAGCTGCGCCAGCTCGCCCGCGCGGTCGGCCGGGATTTATAAACGCCTGTTGCCTGGCGAAAACAATGCGGGTGCTGTCCCAATCATCCATCTTCATTTTCGGAGGTTTTTCATATGGAACTGAAAGCCCTGGCCTTGAACGGCTCCGCCGGCCGTTCCGATATCCTGATCCGGCGGAATCTGATCCAGGAAGCCGCAGAACGCTGCCTTGCCGTATTTTCTCCCACTCGCGTACACATTGTAACGGACACCCATGTCGCGCCGCTCTATCTGGATCCGCTTGCAAAGCAATTTGCGCTGCCAGTGACTACGACAGTCATCCCCGCCGGGGAAGCGCACAAACGTCTTTCCACCGTAGAAGGCATTTATCATGATCTGCTGTCGGCGGGCATGACCCGCCGCGATCTGATCATCGCACTGGGCGGCGGTGTAACCGGCGATATCACCGGCTTCGCCGCTTCTTCGTATCTGCGCGGCCTGCCGCTGTGCCAAATCCCGACAACGCTGCTGGCGCAGGTCGATTCTTCGGTCGGCGGCAAGACAGGCGTCGATCTGCCCGAGGGCAAGAACCTCGTCGGCGCATTTTATCAGCCGCGCCTCGTACTCATCGACCCGGGCCTGCTTTCCACACTGCCCGCAGAAACCTATGCCGACGGCATGGCCGAGGTCATCAAATACGGCTGCATTGCCAACCGAGAGATCCTTGACATGATATCCCGTGAAGAGATCGACGCCGTCATTTATGAATGTGTGAAGATCAAGCGCGACATCGTGGAAAAGGACGAACACGACACCGGGCTGCGCATGATCCTGAATTTCGGCCACACCATCGGCCATGCCTGTGAAAAGCTGGAGAATTACGCCGGTCTGACCCATGGGCAGGCCGTTGCTGTCGGAATGGTCGCAGCAATGCGGCTTTCGAACGAAATGGGCGCGCCCAAAGATCTATCCGCTCCGCTGACCAAGCTTCTGGAAAAATACAACCTGCCCACCGCGCTGCGGCACGAGCGTGAACAGATCTACCATGCGCTGCTGTCCGACAAAAAAAAGTTCGGCAGTACGGTCAATTTTATTCTAGTACGTGAATTCGGCAGCGCAGAAATCGTCCCGATTGAGGCCACGCGCCTGCAACAGCTGCTTTTAAAAATTTGAAAAACCGATTGCAGAAGAAATGCTTATGGACCAATTCAAAAAAGTTTACCGGCAGGGAACGATTGCCCGCATCGAAGTTGGGGCAAATACTGGAACCAAAGCACTGCTGCGTTTCAAACGCCCGGCCATGCCGGAGGTTCACGCTACGGCTTGCCCACAAGGAAGAGCCCGCTGTGACACCATCATTTTATAGAACAAGGAGGCTTTCTTTATGGGTTCTGTATGGGGAAACGCACTTAAGCTGTCGATTTTCGGCGAATCACACGGCAGCGGCATCGGCGTCGTGCTGGACGGTTATCCAGCAGGCATCCCCTTTGACGAGGACTTCGTACTCTCCGAGATGGCTCGTCGCGCCCCGGGGAAAAACAAGCAGTCTACCGCCCGCAGCGAGGCCGACCTGCCCCGTATCCTCTCGGGTATTTACCACGGCCATTCAACAGGTACCCCCATCTGCGCAGTGATTGAAAACACGGACGCCCGTTCCGGCGATTACAAAGACTTTACCAACCGGCCGCGCCCGGGACACGCCGATTACACTGGCGCAGTCCGCTACGGCGGCTGGAACGATCCACGCGGCGGCGGGCATTTTTCCGGCCGCCTGACCGCCCCGCTGGTTTTCGCAGGCGCAGTATGCAAGCTGTTCCTGCAGACAAAAGGCATTACCATCGGCGCGCACATCCAATCGATCGCGCAGATCCAGGACACCCCCTTTGACGACCTCGACCTGTCTGCAGAGACGCTTGAAGCGCTTCGCCTGCAACCCTATCCCATCCAAAACCCACGCGCGGGAGAGGCCATGCTGAACGCCATCGAAGAAGCCCGGCTGGACGGCGACTCCGTCGGCGGAGTGATCGAATGCGCCGTACTCGGCCTGCCGGCCGGCCTGGGCTCTCCCATGTTGGACACAGTCGAAGGGCGGCTGGCGTCGCTGCTCTTTTCAGTCCCCGCGGTCAAGGGCGTCGAATTCGGCGCCGGCTTCGCCTTTGCCGGCCTGCGTGGTTCGCACGCAAACGATCCTTATTATAAGGATTCATCCGGCGCAATACGCACCGAAACCAACAATAACGGCGGCATACTTGGCGGCATCACCAGCGGCATGCCGCTGCTGTTCCGTACGGCCATCAAACCCACCCCCTCTATCTCCCGGCGTCAGGACACGCTCAACCTGCAAACCGGCGCAGTCGAGCCGTTTACTGTCACGGGACGGCATGACCCATGTATTGTCACCCGTGCCGCGCCAGTAATCGAAGCCGCGTGCGCAGCAGCGGTCACCGATCTGATTTTGGAGGGCTATGGCTATGCGCGAACTGAATGAAATCCGCCGCGACATTAACGCGGTCGATGAACAGCTGCGCGAACTGTTTCTCCAGCGCATGGCGCTTGCACAGGAGGTCGCAGCATACAAGGCCGAAACCGGCGATAAAATTTTTAAACCCGAACGGGAAGCCGAGATCCTGTCGGCCCGGGCGGCCGGCCTGACGCACGGCATGCGGCTGAAATATGTTTCCCTGCTCGAAGCCATGATCCGTAAAAGCCGAGAATGCCAATATGCGGATATGCTCGAACGCTTCCCCGACCGGTTCCCACTTTCGCCCGAAACTGCTGCGCACCCAGTACGCACCGTTTTTTATCAAGGCGTAGAGGGCGCTTATGCCCATCAGGCGGCTCGGACACTGTTCCCGGACGCCCAGCACAGCAGCCTGCCGACATGGGACGAGGTTTTCCGGCGGGTACACGCGGGCGGGGCCGACATGGGGGTTGTCCCGGTCGAAAACACCACCGCCGGAACGGTCAACGAGGTCTATGACCTGCTGCTGAAGTACGATCTTTCGATCAACCGTTCCTGCATCCAAAAGATTACACACTGCCTTGCCGCTATCCCTGGCGCTACGCTGGACAGCGTCAAATGCGTCTGCTCCCATCCGCATGCGCTGCCGCAGTGCACCGCTTTTATCCAGGCACACGGCTATGAGGAGCGGCGCGCGCCCAATACTGCGGTCGCCGCCGGACAGGTCGCTGCAGCAGGCGACCCCACGCTGGCGGCAATCTGTTCCCGAGAGGCTGCCGAGCGGAACGGGCTTACCATCCTCGCTGAAGGGGTCAACGATATGGGGCGCAATGAGACCCGCTTTATTGCGGTCAGCTCCCGCCTGACCGTCCTGCCCGGCGATAACCGCGTCGAGATCTGCTTTTCCCTGCCCAATCAGGCGGGTTCTCTTAACTCCGTGCTGTCCATGCTGGCCGATTACGGCATCGACATGACCGAAATCCATTCCCGTCCGATGAAAGACAGCCCCTGGTGCTACATTTTTTACGTTGACTTCACCGGCAGCCTGCTCGACCAGGAAGTCCGCGCGCTGCTGTATCAGCTTCACGAGGAGCTGCCCTTTATCAAGGTTCTGGGCAGCTATCGCGCCGAAACAACGGAGGAATCCACATGAAACTGACTTCTTCCGCCGGGCTGCACGGCTCAATCACCGTTCCCGGCGATAAATCGATCTCTCACCGCGCCGTCATGTTCGGCGCACTCGCCGACGGCGATACCCATATCTCAGGCTTTTTGATGGGAGAGGACTGCCTTTCCACCATTGACTGTCTGCGCAAAATGGGGGTATCCATCGACCTCTCTGAACAAGCGGTCGTCGTACACGGCGCGGGACTGCATGGCCTAAAAGCGCCCGCCGGGCCGCTGTATACCGGCAACAGCGGTACGACCACCCGGCTGCTTTCGGGCATCTTGGCCGCGCAGCCCTTCCCGTCCACGCTGACCGGAGACGCCTCCATTGAAAAGCGCCCAATGGGGCGTATCATCACCCCGCTGCGTGAGATGGGCGCAGACATCGACGGACGGGAGGGCAAGTTCTGCCCGTTATCCATCCGTCCGGCCGCGCTGCACGGTATCACCTACCATATGCCGGTCGCATCGGCCCAGCTGAAAAGCGCCATCCTGCTGGCCGGGCTCTATGCCGACGGGCCTACAACCGTCATCGAACCCGCCCCCTCCCGCGATCACACCGAGCGTATGCTGCGGGCGCTGGGCGTACAAGCCGAATCAGACGGCTGCCGCGTCACCCTCCATGCGCCGCTTTCGCTGCACGCATCCGACATCGAGATTCCCGGGGATATTTCTTCGGCAGCGTTCTTTCTTGTCGCGGGCGCAATCATACCCGGCAGTGAGATCACCGTACGGAATGTCGGCATCAATCCGACCCGCGACGGCGTGGTTGAAGCCCTGCATGCCATGGGGGCCAATCTGACCATTTCCAATTTGCGCCAGGGCGCCGAACCGGCCGCCGATCTGACAATCCGTTCTTCTGAACTGCACGGCATCGAAATTTCCGGCGCGCTGATCCCCCGGCTAATCGACGAACTGCCGGTCCTTGCGGTCGCCGCCGCCTTTGCACAGGGGGAAACCGTCATCCGCGACGCACAGGAACTCAAGGTAAAAGAATCCAACCGTATCGCAGCGATGGTGCGCGAACTGACGCGCGCCGGTGCCGACTGCACCGAAACTGCAGATGGCATGATCATCCGCGGCGGCCAACCGCTGCACGGTGCAGCTTTTGAAAGCTGGAGCGACCACCGTGTCGCAATGAGCATGGCTGTCTGCGCACTGGCCGCGGCAGGGGAAAGTGAAATTGTAAATCCCGAGGTCGTCTCCATCTCCTATCCGGGCTTTTTCAATGCCTTGCAAACAATTGGAGGCTGAATATGGCACTGACAATGGAACAGTTCCGCATCTTTACGCCGCAGCGCGACACCTTTGCAATCTTCGGCTGGCCAATCGAGCACACGATGTCCCCGACCCTGCATGGGATGATGTTCCGCCAACTGGAAAAGAGCGCCGACTATATCGCGGTCGCTGTCCCTCCGGGCGAGCTGCCCGAGGCGCTGAAGCTGGCGGCAGAAAAGCTGTGCGGCGTCAATCTAACCATTCCACATAAACAGGCAGCGATCCCACTGCTGGACGAAGTAGACCAAAGCGCGCGCGACCTGGGCGCAGTCAATACCGTCGCCTTCCGGGATGGGCGGTCCATCGGCTATAATACCGATATCCTGGGTTTTTCCGAGTCTTTGAAAAAGGACGGCGTCCGTCTGCGGGGCAAAAAGGTCCTTCTGCTCGGTTACGGCGGCGCAGCCGCCGGCATGGGCTACCACTGTATCCGCGAGGGCGCCCATTTGTACATCACCGGCCGGAATCTAGAAAAAGCAGAGACGCTGCGGGCCCATCTACAGTCCTGTTTTCCGTCTGGCCGGATTGATTTGGTCAGCCGCCGCCGCATCCCCAAAGATATTCAGATCATCGTCAATGGCACGCCGCTCGGCATGACGCCGCATGAAGACAAAAAGCCGTTGTATTTCCTGCCGCACAAGACCGAATACCTATTTGACGCGATCTATAACCCACCCGTGACCGCGCTGATGAAGCTGGCGCATCCACGCCGCACCCTTACGCGGGACGGCGCTTATATGCTGGTGATGCAGGGCGTCCACGCCGAGAAAATTTGGTTCGGCGCACAGTTCACCGAAGCGCAGACCACCACCCTGCTCCGCCGGGTATACGGCATGATGGCGGCCAAGCGCCTGCGTGAAGTCCGCGGCAGGCAAAATATTGCGCTGTGCGGCTTCATGGGCGCGGGCAAGACAACGGTCGGGCGCAAGCTTGCCCGGATGTGTGGTATGACCTTCTACGATGCCGACATCTACCTGGAGCAGCGCGCGGGCCAGTCTATTTCCGAGATTTTCGCCACAAAGGGAGAACAGGCCTTCCGTAACCTGGAGACCGAGTGCCTGCGCGAGCTCGCAGCCAAGGAAGGCTGTGTCATCGCCCTGGGCGGCGGCGCTGTGCTCCGCCCAGAAAACGTCGAAATCATTAAAAAAAGCTGCTATCTGCTCCATATTGACCCGCCGCTAGGGCGGATCATCAAAAACCTGTCATATTCCACCAGCAGACCGCTGTTGGAAAAGAGCGGGGACAAAAACGCAGAAATCCGGAAGCTATACAACGCCCGGAAGGATATTTACCGCGCCGTCGCCGATCGCAGCATCCGCTCGGTGAAAATATCAACTCTAACCGAATTGGTCGCAAAATCCATTTAATGAAACGAAAAACAGCATAGCAATCAAACAGGCCGGCGCGCCATCTGGGCTGCGCCGGCCCTGACATACCCCGAAACCGGGCCTTACAGCCGCCAATTTGTGCTTTCGCACACAGACTTTCAGATTTCTCTTGTTTTATTTTGGAAAATGCAGTATACTATTATGTATTATGAGAGAAAAGCAAGGCGCTGTTTGAAAACATGGAGATGAAACCAAAGGCGGGGCTTTTGGGCGCGGGACAAAGCCACCGGGGCATACGGGATATGCCGCTGGGGAATCTGGCAGCGTGCGGCGGCAAAAGGACCGCCATTTAGGCGCCGTTTGAAAAATGGAAATATGCACAATAGCGAGGAATTTTTTCGCCAGACAAACACAATTTTTCGCAGGAATACGGGATGTATTTCAAGAAAAATTGGGGAAGTATGGCGGAAAAAGGACCGTTGTTTGGGCGTATTGACATTTTTCAAACAAGCCCTAAACGGATCCACAATTTTCGAATCAGCCCCAGTCTGGAGGAATAAAATTTGCTGATAAACTCCCTTTTCAGTGACGGCATCCGCGGCCTGGTCATCACACTGCTGCTGACCCTGCCTGCCGTCATCCTCTGCCTTTCCATCCACGAAACCTGCCATGGGCTGGCGGCGTACGCCCTAGGCGACTGCACTGCGGCCAGACAGGGCCGCCTGACCCTTGACCCAATGGCGCACATCGACCCGATGGGCTTTTTGTGCATGCTGCTGCTGGGCTTCGGCTGGGCCCGGCCGGTACCGGTCAATCCTTCAAATTTTAAAAACCGCCGTGCCGGCATGGCCATTGTCGCCGCTGCCGGACCGGCCTCTAATTTTCTCCTTGGCTTCGTTGGGTATCTGCTTTATTTCGGGATCTCCTACTCTGCCGCCAGCCTCTCGGGCGTCCCGGGGCTGTTTGCCTGGGTGGTCGCACAGTTTTTCCGCTATCTTGCAAGCCTTTCGGTCGGCCTGGGCGCCTTCAACCTCATTCCGGTCCATCCGTTGGACGGCTCCAGGATACTGGACGCGTTCCTGCCCTTTCCACTGTTGGTGAAGTTCCAGCAATATCAAAGCTATCTGCTCTTTGGGCTGATTGTCCTGATGTGGTTTGGCGGCACAAGCATCCTCATCGGCACCGTCAACAGCTGGATTTGGAACGCAGCGTTCCGCCTGTTTACGCAGTTTGCATAACAATGGCGGAAATGACCTTTCACCTCGACGCATTCGAGGGCCCGCTCGATTTGCTGCTGCACCTAATTTCCAAAAACAAGGTCTCCATTTACGACATCCCGATCGCCAAAATCTGTGAGCAATATATGGACGTCCTAGCGCACGCGCGGCAGATGGATATGGATGTGGCGGGGGATTTTATTGCGATGGCCGCACAGCTGGTATATATCAAGTCCAAAATGCTTCTTCCCGTCTATGAGGAAGAGGAGGAGGAAGATCCCCGCCTCCAGCTGGTCGAAATGCTGCTGGAATACCAGAGAATCAAAGAGATGACCCCCTATTTCCGGCAGCAGACGGAGCTTGGGCGGGATATCTATGTCAAACCGCCTGAACTGCCCGACTGCGGCGCGCGGGTCGAATACCGCCATTCGGTCGAGGATCTGCTGCGCGCAGCGCGCGCGCTTCTGGAAAAGGCGCAGCAGCGCGTACCGCCTTCAGCCAGCGCGTTCAAAGGCATCGTCGGCCGCGAGCCTGTACCGGTAGGCGGCAAGATCACCATGATCCTGCGCCGTTTCCTGCATCGGACCCGGCTGCGTTTCCTGCAGCTGTTTGAGGGCGCGCAGAGCCGCTCAGAAATCGTCGCGACGTTCCTGGCGGTTCTTGAGTTGTCCAAAACACGCCGTCTGATGATCGAGGGCGAAGGAGAAGATGTCGAGCTCTATCTAACAGACAAGGAGGCCGCCCATGAATGAACTGGAAGCGCGGCTGGAGGCAGTGCTGTTCGCATCTGGGGATGCGATCCGTGTGGAACGGCTGTCCAACGCGCTTGGCGTGACGGACGAGCTGATTTATGCGGCTGCTGAATCCCTGTCAAACCAGTATGACTTCGACCGCCGCGGTATTATTTTGGTCCGTATGGAAGACCGGCTGCAGCTGGCAAGCCGTCCGGATTTTGCAGAGGACATCCGGCGTGCGACCGAATGCCGCCGCCCGCCCTCCCTGGGTCCCGCCGCGCTGGAGGTATTGACCATCGTTGCTTACCGGCAGCCGGTCACACGCGCCTTTATCGAACAGCTGCGGGGGGTCGATTCGGGCGCAACCGTCTCCTCCCTGGCCGATAAGGGCCTGATTGAGGAGGCCGGCCGCCTTGACGTCCCAGGCCGCCCCATCCTGTACCGGACGACCGACGCCTTTTTGCGCGCGTTTTCCATTGCCAGCCTGGACGAACTTCCAGCCCTTCCGGCCCTGCAGACGGAAAACGAACAGCTCACCCTGGACGGTCTCGCGCCCCGTACCGATGAAGCGGGAAATGCGTAGCGTCCAGAGGGCTGCACGGTTTGCCCAGCACAATCTGCGCAAATACCGATTGAGAAAGGAGGGCCCGTGCCAATGCTAAGAATCGCCGCATGGACCGCAGGTATCCTGGGCGGACTCCTGCTTTTGCTGCTTTTCCTGATCCTGCTGGCGCTCCTTCCGCGCGTCCGGATCGAGGCGGACAAGCCGCAATCCGGGCCTTTCCGGCTGGTCATTGGCTATGGCCTGCTGCGAATTCCCATTCTTCCGCGCCCCGATAAGACAAAACAGGCATCTGCGCCGCCCGCTCCGCCGCCCCCTGAAAAAAAAACGACGGAAAAGAAAAAAGGGGCCGGGCTCTCGCTGCACGGACTGGATTGGGGGGAGCTTCTCTCGCTGGCGCTTGACCTGCTAATCGGTCTGCGTAACCGTCTGGTTATCCACCGGCTTCGTGTCAACGTGCTCCTCGCTACTGGGGACGCCGCAAAGACCGGTATTCTATTGGGGCAAACCGCCGCAATTTCTGGTATGATTTTACCATTTTTAGAGCAGAATTTCGTCATAAAGGATTTTAAAGTCGATGTTGACG
>CANPPM010000018.1 GCA_947575935.1 uncultured Butyricicoccus sp.
GGCGATTGTGCAGTTGACCACACCCTGACGCATCAGCTGCAGAATTTCTGGATAGTCCTCATAGGAAAGGACGGTAATTTCTTTCGCGCGTCCGCTTTCCTGCAGCGCGCGCCCGACTTCAGAGACGCCGCCGCAGGTGATATAGATGCCCTTTAAATCGGGGTATTCCTGCAGGATTTCGACTGTTTTTTGATAGGTAATCGCCGCATCCTCAAAACTTTCCAGACAGGTGACAATCTCGATATGCGGGTATTCCTGCTGCATAAAGCTGGTAAAGCCCTGTTCCCGGATGGCAACGCAGTAGTTGTTATTCTCCTCTGCAATGGCGCTGGAAATTACCGCAAGCTGGCCGCTGCCCCGCAGGAATTCGCCCATCAGGCGGCCTGCGACCCGGCTTGCGCGCGCGCTGTCCATCCCAACGTAGCACAGGCGTTTTGCGTTTTCAATATCGGAATCGGTCGTGATTACGGGAATGCCTGCTTCTGATGCGCGGTCAATGGCGTTTCGGACGGTATCTGCATTGATCGGGCTGATGATAATGCCATCTACATGGGTTGACGCTGCATGGTCGAGGATCGCGGCCTGTCCCTGTGCGTCCTGAAATTTTGTGATATGGTATTCTATTTGGATTTGAAAGCCGGTTTGTTCCCTGACCCCGCTGTCGATGCCCTCCTTCAGGAAGGGCATGGCGTCGACATCCGCCAGGATTGCTGCGATGCGGAATTGCCTGCCCTGCTTTTGCAGGATTCGCCCGGCAGGGTTAGGCTTGTAGCCCAGTTCGTTGATCATCGCCTGTACCTTCTGCCTGACCTCATCGCTGACCCCCACGCGGTTGTGGAGTACCTTGTCGACCGTCGCGGGATGAACGCCGGCTTTTTCCGCGATCTCCTTGATGGTTACTTTCATACCAGGTCACGTCCTTTCATGCCCATTATAGCGGATTTTGGACGTGATCACAACAGCTTTTGCACATTTTTACCCTGAATATATTTTGACTATTTTTAGGATTTAGAGTACGTTATTGTATTTAACGAGTGCGTGCTCGTTGTTCTCTGTGATGCCATTATACGCGTGGCGGGCGCATTTGTCAACCCTCTTTCCCGATTTTTTACAATGCTTTCGGAAAAATGCTTTTTTTCTTGTTGCATAGGGTGCGATCTTGTCCGCCGCTGCTTTTTTGCGGCTCTTTCTGAAATTAAACTCTGAATTTTGGGCGGGTACAAAACAGCGATTTCCGGCCTGGGGCACAGGATAGCCGGCCGTTTGCAGAAAACCGTATGCCTTTTCTGCCGTCAAGATACGGACTTGCAGCGATTTTGTCCGGGAATGAGTCGGAAGCGGCGAGAGATTTCGGGAAAAACAGTGACAAACAAGGGGAATAGGTGTATACTGGAACCATAGCAGGAATCTGGAAGTATGGCAAGGATACGGAAAAAGGAGGACGACCAAAATGCAAAAAAAAGAAGCATATACGACCGAACGGCAACGCCCTGACCCTGTTGTGAAACCAGCCGAGATTGTCGGGCTGCCCCGTACGATCCACTTGGTGCCGCTTGACCACGTGTCGGGTTTTGATATCCGCCCGGGCTTCTATGAGGCGCAGGGCGCGACAGCGATTCCAGGCGGCGTGAACTTTACCGTGCATTCACACAGCGCGTCTTCCATTGAGCTGCTGCTGTTCCATCGTACGGAGGAGGAGCCGTTTGCCGTCCTGCCGTTTCCGGAGCATTACCGTATCGGCAATGTGTACTCCATGATCGTATTTAAGCTGAATATTGAAGAGTTTGAGTATGCTTACCGCGTAGACGGCCCGTACGAACCGGACAAGGGCCTGATTTTTGACAAGACAAAATATTTGTTGGATCCTTATGCGAAAGCGGTCACCGGACAGAGCCGGTGGGGGTCTACGATGAGCGGTGCGAAAAATTACAAGGCCCGGGTCGTCAAGGATGATTTTGACTGGGGCAATTTCCGGCAGCCGCTGATCCCGATGGAGGATCTGGTGATTTATGAGCTGCATGTGCGCGGCTTTACCAATGACCATTCGTCCGGCGTATTTTATCCCGGCACGTTTGCCGGCTTGATGGAGAAGCTCCCCCATCTGCTTGAGCTGGGCGTGAACGTCGTCGAGCTGATGCCTATTTTCGAATTTGATGAGATGCAGGATTACCGCGTTGTCGATGGGCAGAAGCTCTATAACTATTGGGGGTATAATACCGTTAGTTTCTTTGCCCCCAACACCAGCTATGCGGCCAGTACAGAATATAACCGCGAGGGCAACGAGCTGAAGCAGCTGATCCAGGTATTCAACGAAAACGGGATAGAGGTCTTTCTGGACGTGGTCTTTAACCACACCGCCGAAGGCAATGAAAAAGGCCCGTTTTTTTCATTTAAGGGCTTTGATAACAATATCTACTATTTGCTGACGCCGGACGGATATTATTACAATTTCAGCGGCTGCGGCAATACGCTCAACTGCAACCATCCGATTGTGCGGCAGATGATCCTGGACTGTCTGCGGTATTGGGTTACCACCTATCGTGTGAACGGCTTCCGGTTTGACCTGGCCGCCATTCTCGGACGGAACGGGGACGGCGCGCCGATGAGCGAGCCGCCGCTGCTGCAGGCGTTGGCGTTTGACCCGATCCTAGGCGATATCAAACTGATTGCCGAGGCATGGGATGCAGGCGGGCTGTATCAGGTCGGCTCGTTTCCCTCATGGAACCGCTGGGCGGAATGGAACGGCCGTTACCGTGACGACATGCGGCGCTATATCAAGGGCGACGAAGGCATGGCCCAAAATGCTGCGCTGCGGATGAGCGGTTCTCAGGATTTATACGCAGCAAACTGCCGTACGAATGCCTCCGTTAATTTTATCACCTGCCATGACGGTTTTACCATGTACGACCTGTTTTCTTATAACAGTAAGCATAACGAAAAAAACGGCTGGGGCAATACCGACGGCGCCGACGACAATAACAGCTGGAACTGCGGCGTAGAGGGCGAGACAAACGATCCCGAGGTGCTGAAGCTGAGAAAACGGATGGTACGCAACGCCTTTGCGCTGCTGATGTGCAGCCGGGGAACCCCGATGTTCTTGGCGGGGGACGAATTCTGCAATACCCAGTTTGGCAACAACAATGCCTACTGTCAGGACAACCTCACCTCATGGCTGGATTGGAACCGCCTGGAGGAGCATCGGGACATATTTGAATTTTTCAAATTTATGATTGCATTCCGCAAGGCGCATCGGGCGCTGCGGGCCAATATGAGCGACGGCGCGTGTGGATATCCGGACGTGAGCTTCCACGGGGTCACGCCCAACTGCGAGCGCTTTGAGTCCTATGACCGGTATATCGGCGTCATGTTTGCGGGGAAAGCCTCCCGCGAGAAACCGGATGTCGTTTATGTCGCATCAAATGCTTATTGGGAGCCTCTCGCCGTTGAATTGCCTGGGTTACCTGCCCCGCTGCGCTGGGAAATCGCTGTGGATACTTGGGAAAGCGGGGGAGCCGGTCAGGGCGTCAGGGCTGTGCATGGCGGCCGGATCGAGGTGCAGCCGCGCAGCGTGGTGGTATTAACGGCACGGACTTAGGCCTTGCCTGAGCGCCCGAAGGATTACAGGGTCGGCCGGTTGTACGGACATCAATGCCGGTATGTAACGCTAACGCCTAGGGTGCGGGTAATCCGGTGAAAAGTGCTTCACACGCTGCCCATCCTGTGCTATAATACCGTAAGGCCCGCAGAATCACACAAAACTAGGGCTTGTTTGAAAAATGTCAATACGCCCAAACAACGGTCCTTTTTCCGCCATACTTCCCCAATTTTTTTGAAATACATCTAGTATTCCTGCGAAAAATTGTGTTTGTCTGGCGAAAAAATTCCTCGCCATTGTGCATATTTCCATGTTTCAAACGGCGCCTAGGCAAAGCCTACGGCCCTTTTTGGAAGGAGCGTCTATGTATCAGCCGCTAGCAGACCGGATCCGTCCCCAGAGCCTGGATGAGGTGGTAGGGCAGCGCCACCTCTTGCAGGAAAGCGCCGTCCTGCGCCGCATCATCGACAGCGGACAGATCCCCAATATGATTTTTTACGGTCCGTCCGGCGTCGGAAAGACGACGGTGGCCTCTATCATCGCGCGCCGCACCCAGCGCAGGCTCTATCCCTTGAACGCGACAACTGCCTCGATCCAGGACATCCGTGCGGTCCTTGAGGATCTGGATACCCTGCTGACCCCTAACGGCGCGTTGGTTTACCTGGATGAAATCCAATATTTTAATAAGAAACAGCAGCAGACCCTGTTGGAATGCATCGAATCCGGCAAGATTACGCTGATTGCTTCGACGACCGAAAACCCCTATTTTTATGTTTACGGCGCGGTGTTGAGCCGCTGTACCGTCTTTGAATTTGAGCCGGTCGCACCTGGTGAACTCTGCCGCGCGGTCGAGCGCGCCTTTCTTCTCGCACTGGAGGGCCGGCAGGCCGGCATGGAAGATGGCGTGGTTTCCGCCATTGCGGAACGCTGCGGCGGTGACGTCCGAAAGGCGCTGAATGCGGTCGAGCTGCTGACCGGCAGCGTTCCCGAGGGCGGGTGCATCCGCCTTGCCGACGTGCATGCGGTTTCCCAGCGCTCCAGCATGCGTTTCGACCGCAGCGGGGATGGGCATTACGACATCTTGTCGGCCTTCCACAAATCCATCCGCGGTTCTGACCCGGACGCAGCGGTCCACTACCTCGCCCGGCTGCTGGAAGGCGGCGACCTCCTTTCTGCAGCGCGGCGCTTGCTGGTTGTCGCTGCCGAGGATGTCGGACTAGCCTATCCCCAGGCAATGCCGGTTGTCAAGGCCTGCGTTGACGCAGCTTTCCAGCTCGGCTTGCCCGAGGCAAGACTGCCGTTGGCCGAGGCCGCATTGCTGCTTGCAACCGCCCCAAAATCCAATTCGGTCACAACTGCGGTCGAAGCCGCGCTGGCCGATCTGCGCAGCGGCAGTGTGGGGGACGTCCCAGCCGGCCTGCGCGACGCCCATTATCAGGGCGCGGCAGCGCTGGGGCATGGACAGAGCTACCGCTTCCCGCACGATTATCCAAACCATTGGACTGCGCAGCAGTATCTGCCTGATGCGCTGCATGGCCGCTGCTACTATGAATATGGCCCGAACAAAAACGAACAGGCGGCAAAGAATTACTGGGAAAAGATCAAAAAAGGCTAGGCGCCGTTTGAAAAATGGAAATATGCACAATGGCGAGGAATTTTTTCGCCAGACAAACACAATTTTTCGCAGGAATACTAGATGTATTTCAAAAAAATTGGGGAAGTATGGCGGAAAAAGGACCGTTGTTTGGGCGTATTGACATTTTTCAAACAAGCCCTAAACGCCGTTTGAACGCTTGAGTCACGCTCAAACAAGCCCTGCCTCTGGCGGTGCAGCGCTGCACCAAAGGGGGCAGATTGTCTGTCTTCATTCTATTTTGCAGGAGGAATTATATGCGCCATCTCATTGACCCGCTTGATTTTACGCTTGAAGAGACTGAGCGGCTGCTCATCCTTGCGGATAAAATCGCACAGGATCCTGCCGCCTATCAGGAGGTTGCGCGTCACAAGAAACTAGCGACGCTATTTTATGAACCGTCAACCCGCACCCGGCTTTCGTTTGAGGCGGCAATGCTCAACCTGGGCGGCTCTGTTCTCGGTTTTTCGAGTGCGGACGCATCGTCTGCGGCCAAGGGCGAAAGCGTTGCGGATACCATTCGTGTGATTTCGTGCTATGCGGATATTGCGGCCATGCGTCATCCCAAGGAAGGCGCGCCCCTCCGTGCCGCACATTACAGCCGCATTCCGGTAATCAATGCGGGCGACGGCGGGCATCAGCACCCTACCCAGACGCTGACCGACCTGTTGACCATCCGCAGGCGGAAGGGACGGCTCGGCGGGCTGACCATTGGCCTGTGCGGCGACCTAAAGTTCGGCCGTACCGTGCATTCGCTCATCATGTCGCTTGCACGCTGCAAGGGGATCCGGTTTGTGCTCATCAGCCCAGAGGAGCTGCGGGTTCCTGACTACATCATCACCGAGACCCTCCGTCCAAACGGTATCCCTTATGAAGAGATTCGCAGCCTGGAGCGCGCTATGCCCTCGCTCGACATTCTGTACATGACCCGCGTCCAGCGCGAGCGCTTCTTTAACGAAGAGGATTATATCCGTCTGAAGGATAGCTATATTCTGACCGCTGAGAAGATGAAGCTGGCCAAGCCCGACATGGCGGTCTTGCATCCGCTGCCGCGCGTCAACGAGATCGCGCTGAACGTGGACAGCGACCCGCGCGCGGCCTACTTCGAGCAGGCGCAGAATGGTGTATATGTACGAATGGCGCTGATCATGACGCTGCTGGGATTGGAGAAATAATATGCTAAATATCGACAGCATTCAAAATGGATTGGTAATTGATCATATTAAGGCGGGCGCCGGGATGCGTATTTATCAGCTTGCCGGCCTGGACCGCCTGGACTGCTGCGTCGCCATTATCCGTAACGCAAGGTCGAATAAGTACGGTCATAAGGATATCATCAAGATCGAAAGCGTGATTGACCTGGATCTTGCAGTTCTGGGCTATCTCGATCCAAACGTCACGATTGATGTGATTCAAAACGGCGAAATTGTCGAAAAAAAGCAGCTGGACCGGCCCAAACAGCTGGTCAATATTATCCGTTGCCGCAATCCGCGCTGCATCACAAGCGTGGAAGAAGAAATCGACCACATTTTCAATCTTTCTGCAAACGGCCGCTATCGCTGTGCCTACTGCGAGGAGGAAGAACGGCACAACCCGGAGGGGAAAAAGCACTGACCGGACTGTGATTCCGGCTGCTGCCGCCCTTTCCGAGGAGCTGTAAATGAAGCGGGCGCGCGGCCCCGGCTCCCGCCACTGACACGCGGCGTTTCCGCTCCCCTGCGGGGGAAAAGAAACGCCGCTTTTTCATGCGATAGGACAGGGTTCCGGCAGAGGCATGCGTGCTTTTTCCGCAACTATATATGGATACCGGCGGTTACACGCCCATTTGCGGTCCGTTTGTGTAACGGTTTTCAGGCGCCCGGACGGGGATAGAGAAAACAGTGAAAGACAAAATCGTTGTTCCAATATCCCTGCATCGAAAAATCTGCGATTCGGATTTGCAGGTCATGCGTCCTGGCAAACTCGATAAAAAATTGCTTGTCATAAAACAATTTTGGAAGATTTTTATACCGCTCTTCATAGTCGGAGGAGGCGGCGCGGCGATACGCAAAAAAGGCTTCCTGCTTTTCCCGGTCGTGGATATCGATGACGCCGACCGCATGCCTGGCCTTCCGGCACATTTTTTCTAGGACGGATGCGGCATAGACTTCATCCGTAAAATACGAAAATACGCTGTTTGAAAACACTGCGTCATACTGCGGCTCGGCGGGCAGGGCGTCCGCTTCGGCACAAAGGAGATCCTTTGTGCGCAAAACTAGTTTTGCGCATGCCGTCAGTTTTGGAGAATAGTCGATCCCGCCGCATGTAAATCCATCCGCTTCCAGCAGAAGCAGGTTGCCCCCGCTGCCGCAGCCCACCTCAAATACCGTTTGCAGGCGGGGACAGCCCTCCAATAGGTTGGCCTTTATCCAGCGATATTGCTCTAGGAACGACGCATAGGAAAGACCGCCCCCGATCGCATCAAAGCCGCAGCTGCGTTTCAGTTCTAAAAAAATCTGCTCCCGGTCGCCGCTGCGCAAAATATCCGCATCAGCGCTTTTTCCGGCCCAAAGCGCCTTCCATCCATGGGATTTTGCTGTCATTTACGGACACTCCTCTGCTTTTGGGGGAGAGGCATCTGCCCGGGCGGTAGAAAGTGCCGCCATGAACGCCGCTTTATTCTCTGCCGGTGTGGTCGCGGGGCGGCCCAGATTGTCCCGCGACCCCATTGCGCATGTTACCGCAATGAAACGAAGGCCCGCCCCGGACACCGCCTCTTCCAGCGCCCGGTCCAGTTGTTCCGGGCTGTCCGCCGGCGCAGCCGATGGATAGCCGCAGGCTCGGGCGATTGCGGGCAAGTCCAGTTTCCCGGCTACGGTAGGCATTCCGCCCACAGATTCATGCGCCTCGTTGTTCAGCACGATATGAATCAGATTTGCAGGAGCGCTTGCCCCAATCAGGGCCATTGCCCCCAGATGCATTAGCAGAGCCCCATCCCCGTCCAGGCACCACACCCGGCGCTCAGGCTGCTGCAGCGCGATGCCCAGGGCGATGGAAGAGCTATGCCCCATCGAACCGACGGTGAGGAAGTCTCGTTCGTGCCCCTGCCCCATCGCTGCCCGCAGCTCGTATAGTTCCCGGCTGGCTTTCCCCGTGGTGGATACCACCGGATCCGCCCCGGATACCCTGAGGATATGACGGATAGCCTGTTCACGGGACAGGGTGTGGCCGTTGCTGCAAATTGTTCCGCCCCCGTAAGTCAGGGCCCCCTTCCGCACCACAATCGCGGCCTGTTTTCCCTGGGTGAACAGGCCGCGACACGATTCTAGCCATTCAGCAACCGCCTCTGCGGCGGTGTCTTTCGTCAAGATAAAATAGGGGACTTCCAGCTGTTCCAGCAGCCCTAGGGTAATTTCCCCCTGGAAGCCATGCTGTGGCTCGTCGTGTATTCCGGGTTCCCCGCGCCAGCCGACGAGGAATAGGCAGGGGATGCCGTATACCCGGTTGCTCAGCAGCGAAGCGAGGGGATTTAACAGATTCCCTAAACCGCTGTTCTGCAGGTAGACAACCGGCAGCCGCCCGGTAGCCAGATGGTATCCGGCCGCCAGCGCTGCAGCATTGCCCTCGTTTGCAGCAATCAGATGATGGCCGGAGACGCCCCCATACCGCTCTGTCAGCAGATCGCACAGTGGCTTCAGCAGGCTGTCCGGTACGCCGGTATAAAAATCAGCGCCGATCAGCCCTATCAAACAGTTCGCATCCAAAATACTTCCTCCTTCGACAAATGTCAAACCCCAAATCTGTACCGGCAGAACAAGGGGGCGGCGTCTTTTCCGCCGCCCCTTCCGGCCTGTATTTGCAGGGCGCTTTACTTCCAATCGGCCTCCGGGGGCGTCCCATTAACCGGCCGGCCCAATTCCCCCTTACAGCTCGTCAATCAGAGTAATGATTTCCTGAATGGACATCAGGCGCTCGTCAGCTTCTTTGGCGCGGTGGCAGCGGAGGATTTGCTCGGCCGTCCGCTGCATGGCGGGGAATGCGCTGCGGGTCAGCTGGTTCGCATAAATGACGATGTTCACGCCATGTGCGGCAAGTTCCTCCTCTGTAATATCATGAAACGCGGTTGGCACCACAACGAGCGGCGTCGCACGGTCCTGCGCCCGGAAGCGGTCGCAGAATTCCAGAATCTCGGCGGGATCTTTCCTGCGGCTATGGATCATGACGCCATCTGCCCCCGCCTCTACAAAGGCTGAGGCGCGGTACAGGGCGTCCTCCATGCCGCGTTCCAGGATCAGGCTCTCAATCCTGGCAATGATCATAAAATCATCTGTCAGCTGCGCGCGCTTTCCGGCGCGGATTTTCGCGCTGAAGGTTGCGGCGTCTTCCTGTGTCTGCTCGGCCTCTGTGCCGAACATGCTGTTTTTTTTGAGCCCCTTTTTATCCTCGATGATGACCGCAGAGACCCCCATGCGCTCCAATGTACGCACATTGTACATGAAATGCTCGGCCAGGCCGCCCGTATCCCCGTCCAGGATGATGGGTTTTGTGGTCACCTCCATGATATCGTCAATGGTGCGCAGACGGGAGGACATGTCCACCAGCTCAATGTCCGGCTTACCCTTTGCCGTGCTGTCGCACAGGCTGCTGACCCACATGGCGTCAAACTGGTCAAGGCGGCCGTTCTGTTCTACCACCGTCTTTTCCGCAATGAGGCCGGTCAGCCCGCTGTGGGCCTCCAGCACTTTGACGACCGGGCACATCCCGATGAGCTGGCGCAGCCTTTTGCGCCGGTATTCGGGCATGGCGAGTTTTTCGCGCAGCTGGCGGTCCAGCCGCCTGACCCGCTCATTGTCAGTATAGGGCGTTTCAATCAGCGTGCCGCCGGCCTCTTCCAATTGCTGGATGACCCGCGCGCGGATCGCGGCTTCGGGTCCGGTTTTCCAGTTATCGCCATGGATGACATATTCCGGGCGGATCAGCGAAAGCACATCCCCATAAAGCATGTCGTCTTGGAGAACAACGCTGTCAACCCCTTCCAGCGAACGGTACAGGCGGATGCGTTCCTCTTGCGGGATCGTCGGGAAACGGTTATACCGGATCAGCGCCCTGTCGGACAGCGCGCCCACAATCACCCTGCCATAACGGCGCGCCTGGCGGATCAGGTTCCGGTGCCCCTCGTGGATCACTTCCGTGCAGAAGCAGGTATATACGGTTTTCATAACCAGCCCTCCTCAGTCACAGTACCGCACAGGCACGGACACACCGCATTCGTCCAGCGCCGCCCGGAACACGGTAAAAAACGCCTCTAGGTCGGGTACGTCAAGCGCGCCGAGCGCACACAGGCGGAACGTCCCTGCCGACCCTACCTTGCCGGGGTAAATGGTAAATCCCTGCCGGTAGCACGCGTCGTGTACCCGTTCAAAATCCCAAGCTGGATCGTCCGGGCAGCGTACGGCCGCCACAAGCCCGGCCTGCCATTCCCGCTGGATAAGCTCCCGGAAGCCCAGCGCCTCCAACCCGCGATGGATCGCGTCCATCACCCGGGTATGGCGCGCCCACTTGCCCGCCTCGCCCTCGGCCCAGTATTCCCGCATGGCCTGGATAGCAGCATATACGGTCTGTACCGGCGGCGTAAATTCCATTTCGCCCGTCCGCTCAAAGCACGCATATTGCCGGTAGAGATTGCAGTAATAGGAGCGGCGCGGATAGGTCCGGGACGCCTCAAGCAGATCGCGGCGGCCGATGACGAACGAGAGGCCGGTCATGCCCATCAGCCCTTTTTGCGCGGAGGCCATGCAGAAATCAATTTCTGATTCCGCTATAGAGAGGGGCCGCATGGCATAGCTGCTCGTTGTGTCGGTGACGAAGATGGCCCCATACCGGTGGGCCAACGTCCCCAGCTCGTACAGCGGGTTCAGCAGGCCTGTCCCGGTCTCGTGATGCGTACTATATACCAGCGCGGTTTCCGGATGCGCCCGCAGGGCCTGTTCCACGGCTTCCGGTGTGGCAGGCCGGTCATAGGGCAGCTTCAGCTCGGTATGCGGCAGGCCGTAATACCGGCAGATTTCCGCAGCACGGGCACTGTAAGCGCCGTTATTGACGATCAGCGCTTTTTTGCCCTCGGGCAGCAGCGAACTCAGGCACGCATCCATGCAAAGCGTGCCCGAGCCGCAGAACAGTACCGCCGTATATTGGTCCGGGCCGCCGTGTACCACGCGCACAAGCGCCTCCCGCAGGGCGGCCATTTGGGCGGCAAATTCTTTTTCCCGCGGGCAGATATCCGGTACGATCTGTGCCAGCTTTACGGTATCCGTCGTCGTAGCTGGCCCCGGATTCAGCAGAATCTTTCGTTTGATTTGCAAAGCAGCTCCTCCTTTGTCAGCCGGTCTCATAACTTTTGTCGAACGCTTTCAGTTCGCGGAAGGTGTCGATTTCGGTGACGTCCTCCTCGCGGCAGGCGCGGATCTTGACCTGGTAACGGTCCCGGCAGTATACCAGCGGCGTCTGCTCCCAATAGCGCTCCCGTCCGCCGGGCTGTTCATAGACCGCTTTCAGGTCATGCGCCAGTCGCTGCCCGTCCGCCCTGTCCCAATAAGAGATGCCAACCATCTGCCAGCAGTCCTGCCCGCCGATCTTTTGTTCGGTAATGATGCCGTCCTTCGCCTCAAAGCACCAGTCGTCCGTATACGCCTTGGGGATGGCCAGAAAGTTTGAATCATATTGGTAGGGCCGGATCAGCTGCGGATTGGCGAGCACCAGATCCGCTTCCAGCACATAGGCGTTGGAGAGGAGGCTGCGCGCGCACATGGCGGAGGAAATATTGTTCGTTTCATTGTAGACCGGATTTTCTAAAAACTGAATCATGGGGTATCGATAGAGCAGCTGGTCAAACTGCTCGGCAAGATAACCGCGGACGAGGTAAATCTCCCGGATCCCGGCGGCAATGCAGGCGTCGAGCAGGCTGTCAATGATACGCTTGCCGTGGACGCGTATCAGGGGCTTCGGGGTATTAAAGGTAATCGGCGCCAACCGGCTGCCAAACCCAGCCGCCAGGAATACCGCGCGCCGGGCGCGGTAGGGTTCCAACGCCGCGCGTCCCTCCGGTGTCGGCCGTCCGCCGGACAACAGCCCCAGCTGTGTGAGCGCGCGGGCGGTGCTGGAATCGGGCGCGCTCTCCCGCGCCCCCTCTGCCTCCAAAAGCCCGGCAAGCAGTGCAAACTGGGGCCTAGTGAGTGTGTACGACATCTGCCGCTCCCTCCTTTATGCGAGGCCAAACTGCTGTTCCAGCCGTGCGACGATGGTTTCGGGCGTTTCCTGGCCGTCGTTTTCCACCACCACATCGGGCGTTTTCGGCTCATCCCAGGGCAGGTCGACCCCGACAACTTCCTTCGCGCCTGAAGAATACAGCTTTTTTTGGTCGCGCCGGTAGAGGGTGTCACGGCTGACTTTGATGTAAATCTCTTTATAATGCGCAATGTTTGCGCGGTTCCAGTCGCGGATTTCGTCGTACATCGAGATACTGCACATGACGACGTCGATCCCCTGTTCGGACAGCGCGCGGCAGAGGCGAAACTGCGCCTTCGCATCCTTCTTCCGTGCGGCAGTCGAGTAGCCGGTGCGTTCAAATACGCCGTCCATCGCGTCGCCGTCCATGCAGAAAACGTTGTTTTTCCGCGCTTTCAGGCGGCGGTAAAACAGGCCGCCGACTGTCGTCTTGCCCGCGCCCGCAAGGCCGGTAAAAAAGTAAACGACGCCTTTTTGATTTGCTTCTTTCAAAATTGATTCTCCTTAGTGGTATATGGGCTGTTCGAGCAGGGAAGGGTCAAGCTTCAGCATCGGCATCATACGAAGGGGCTGGCCGTTTTTATTGATAAAATACAGGCCGTCCAGCAGACGGACGCCAATCCGCAATCGGATTGCGTCGTTTTTTTGATGGAGGGCGGTTAAGACTTTTTTCCGCAATTCCTCATCCATTTCTTTCGCTACCGCTTCCCCGTGCAGGATAACGGACTCGCCGCCGGCCAGGACGTTTTTTCGCCAGGTCTCTTCGATGCAGCGGTTGATGCTGCTGAATCCCTCCAGCCATTTTTTCAAACGCGCCTCATCCACCGGACAGCCGTCGTAGTAGTGGAAGTCATAGCCGTAATATGCATAGGCGTCCCGCAGGCAGAATTCGATATACGCCCGCTCCTCGTCTGTCGCATAGGCGTCATAGGTGCGGTATACGGTAGCGGTATCAAAGCCGACGACATTCCCTTCCGCAGTCTCGACGTCATGGACGCCTTTTTCGGAACAGTAGGTCATGCTTTCGGTGTAGGGGAGATCCAGGAATGCGGCCAGGGCGGTGAAGGTAGCTTTAGGATTGGTCTTGCCGTCCTCAAAGCGCACCAGCACGCTGTCTTTATACAGCCGGTCTTCCGGATCGATCATGAAGCTGCGGTTTGCCACCCGGTCTGCAACCAGGTCGTAAAGCACCGACTTTTTTCCATTCACTTCTGTGATGTGGCTGCGTTTCTCCATAATCCAGCGGACGGTCGCCGCATAGCTGGTGGTAACCCGCCGCATGGGCGTGAAGGTTTTAATATATTTAAAGCTTTTAAAAATAGCCGATTGTTGAATCTTGTCGTACTGTTTGGAGAGAAGGATGGTCCAGCCTTTCTCATCGGGGTGAAGGTCATAATCAATGTTGCTGAAATGGGGTTGGAAGAATAGGGCCGGGTAGATTCTTGCCGCGTGGTCTACGCCCCCGATATATGCTCCCTCGCTCATCATGAGCAGGGCGTGGTTATCCTTATCTGAACGGCTGCCGCTCCAATATAATTGTTCCGCCAACTTGACGTTAAAAGAAATCCCTGCGGTACCGGAGGCCCTCACCGCATCGGCCCGCTTAAACTCCTCTTTGCAGCTCTCAAATGACTCCTCGATAGAAACCATCATCACGGAGGGCAGGCAAACCAAGTTGGGGTGGTTGTCAAACACTTCGTTGAAAAAGTCGCCGCCATTGTCTGAGGAAAGCTGGGTATGCCAGATCAGCCGGTGGATATCCTGGATGCCGATGGGCCTTACCGGGTATTGACTGTAGTCGATCCCATATTCCTTTTGAAAATCAATGGGGTAACGGTCGATCTCCCGTTCTATTAAAAACACAATTTTTTTCTTTCCCAGGAGGCGGCGCAGGTTCAGTACCTGAAGATGGGCGCAGAATATTTCCCAACTGTCATAATGAAGGTATAGATGGTTCTCGCGCCCGATGTCCTCGCTGGGGCGCACATTGTCATACAGGTATTCCAGTTCATATTGGGAATACACGCCTGCGGCAAGAACCGGGTCTTCTAAATTTTGGAAAAAGTTTCGGCTGATTACGGGGTGGCTGAAATTTATATAATCGCTGAACTGCCGTTTTTGTACGTCAAAGGGCAGATAGCCGTTGTCGTCATAGGGATAGAAGCGAAGGTGTAAATCTTCAAATTTGGGGAAGTCCTTTCGGAATAAATAGGGGTATTTTGCCAATGCCGCGCAGTTCTTTTCATAACGGGATTTTTGCAGCTTGAGATTGGGCGTATAAAATGCGTCTGTCATAATGCCCAGGCATTCGTCCCGGAAATGCCCCTCCTGGTAAAGCTGGCAGAACTGCGTATACGCGACCTTGTAGTTCCCGTCCATGCGCAGCAGATAGACGGCCGCCTCCAATCGGTCCTGCGGGGGAAGTCCGCCCTGATGAATGGCAAGCGTATACGCATTGTTTGCTTCCGAGACAGCATGCAGCGCTGCACACCGGCGTGCAAGGTCAATGGTTTGCATGGCGCGGCTCCTTTCTT
The DNA here is from genome assembly GCA_947575935.1 of uncultured Butyricicoccus sp. GTDB lineage: Bacteria > Bacillota > Clostridia > Oscillospirales > Butyricicoccaceae > QXXE01. Next base: position 15,026 of record CANPPM010000018.1, read on the forward strand.
TTTTCATAAAAAGAGGGGCGGGCCAAGGCCCGCCCCCTCTATTTGTATTAGGCTGTGTGCCTGGGTGGGGTTGCTGCAGCCTCTTACTGGAGGAGCTGAAGCACGCCCTGCGGCACCTGGTTCGCCTGAGCCAGCATCGCCTGTGCGGACTGAATCAGGATGTTGTTCTTGGTGTAAGCCATCATTTCCTCTGCAACGTCGGTGTCGCGGATGGTGGACTCTGCGTCCTGGATGTTCTCGGTCATGACGGACAGGTTGTTGATGGTGTGATCCAGACGGTTCTGGGTCGCGCCCAACGTACCGCGGACATCAGATACCTGGTTGATTGCAGCCTTGATCTTGGCGATCGCGTCTACAGCGCCTTCCTGCGTGCCAACGGTGATGTCGGCAATGCCCAGGGAAGTGCAGTGCATATCGTCGATGTCAACCTTCAGCTGGTTAAAGCTGTCAGCCGTATCGCCGATCTGGAGCTGCAGGCTCTTGCCGGTGGCTGCGCCGGGCGTACCGATCTGTACGATGCACTCGCCGGTTTTTACGTTCTTCCAAGTTGCATCGGTCGCCGTGCTGGTCGGGCCGGTCAGATCCCACTCGCTGTAATCCTTCAGCGCGCCCTTCTTCTCGGTCAGGGATACCTTGCCGCTGCTGCCCTCGGCAGTGATATCAAACAGCTTGTTGCTCTGCTGGCTCAGCAGCTTGGCAGCCTCGGTAGCCAGGCTTGTGTAAGTGGCCTCATACTTGGACAGGTCGATAACGGTACCGCCGCCGCCTACGCCGTCCTTGCCAATTTTGAACGAATAAGTTTCGTCACCGATCTTGATGGTGGTGCCGTCCGCGAGGCCAGACAGCGTGAAGCTGCCCTGTGCCAGCAGATTTTCCCCAGCTGCAGCTACGGGTTTATCGTGGTGAACCGCCAGATCATACCCATTATTGCTGCTCAGATCGGTACCAGGGTCAATACCGGCAGCCTTTGCAGCGGCATTGAAGGTATCTGCCTTTGCAGAGGTCGGAACTTCCAGTCCGGTCAGCTTGATCTTGCCGCCCTCGGCAGAGACCGAGAACTGGAGGCCGCCAATCGTAACGGAGGCATTCGCAGCGACCAGATCGGACGCTTTGAAGGTATAGGACTCGCCTGCGCTGATTGCCGCGCCAGCCGTAATGGTACCGACGGTTACGCCGGCGACTGTGATCGTGGCCAAAGTACCGCCAGCATTGATGGTAGTGCCAGTAGCGGCCAGCTTCAACTCCAAATCCCCTACGTCGATGGTGAGTTCGCCTGCCTCGCCGGCGCCGCCGCCGCGGAGGCCGTCCTCTACCTTCGTAATGGTCGCGTCTGTATAGGCGACTTTGCCCTTGCCGCTCATAGAGCCGTCAAGCAGCTGAATGCCGTTGAAGTTCGAGCTGTCTGCAATGCGGTTGATTTCAGAGCGGAGCTGCGCGACTTCCTTCTGCAGCTGTGCGCGGTCGGTGCTGCTCTCATAGGTGCCGTTGGCCGACTGGGTCGCCAGCTCGACCATACGGTTCAGCATATCGTGCACTTCGGTCAGCGCGCCTTCTGCGGTCTGTACCAGCGAAATGCCGTCCTTGGCATTCTTCTGGGCCGTCTCGAGGCCGGTGATCTGCGCACGCATCTTTTCAGAAATTGCCAGGCCTGCAGCGTCGTCGCCGGCACGGTTGATCTTGTAGCCGGAAGACAGCTTCTCCAGGTTCTTC
>CANPPM010000019.1 GCA_947575935.1 uncultured Butyricicoccus sp.
GCATGCTGATCGGCGTATCCGGCGTCGGCCCTAAGGCGGCGCTCGCTATCCTGTCCGAAGCGCCGCCCTCCAAGCTGGCGCTGTCCATCATCACCGGGGATGCCAAGCTGCTGATGCAGGCGCCCGGAATCGGGAAGAAAATTGCACAGCGTATCGTGCTTGAGCTGCGTGACAAGATGAGCCGCGACCAGCTGGAATCTGCCGCGGATACGCCCGCCGCCGCACTGGCGCAGCCGCCCGGCGGCGGGGTCAACCCTACGCAGGAGGCTGTTGCCGCGCTGCTGGTCCTGGGCTACAGCCAGGCCGAGGCCATTGCCGCGATGGAAGGCTGCCCGACCGAGGGCGCCGGCGCCGAGGAGATCATCCGCTATTGTCTGAAACGGCTGGCCGGCACGTAAGGGGGTGACGCGCATTGAGCATTGAATTTAGCGGCGGCATGGCCGACGATGAACGCATCGTTTCCAGCCGCGCCCTGCAGGGGGATGATACCGACACCTCGCTGCGCCCCAAAAGTATGGCCGAATATGTCGGCCAAACCAAGGCCAAGGAAAACCTAGCTGTGTTCATTGAGGCTGCCAAACAGCGCGGCGAACCGCTTGACCACACCCTTCTGTACGGCCCGCCCGGACTTGGCAAAACGACGCTTGCCAATATCATCTCGAACGAGATGGGGGTTAATATCCGCATCACCTCGGGCCCCGCAATCGAAAAGGCCGGGGATCTGGCTGCGCTGCTAACCAACCTGGCCGAAAATGATATCCTGTTTATCGATGAAATCCACCGGCTGAACCGCAGCGTCGAGGAGATTCTATACCCCGCGATGGAGGACTATGCGCTTGATATCATCATCGGGAAAGGGCCCTCGGCACGCTCCATCCGCCTCGACCTGCCAAAGTTTACGCTGATTGGCGCGACAACCCGCGCAGGACAGATGACCGCGCCGCTGCGCGACCGTTTCGGCGTCATGCTCCGGCTTGAGCTCTACCAGCCCGAGGAGCTGTGCCGCATCGTGACGCGCTCTGCCGGTCTTCTGGAGGTTGCCTGTGAACCGGACGGCGCGCTTGAGATCGCCCGCCGGGCGCGCGGCACGCCGCGTATCGCCAACCGCCTGCTGCGCCGTGTCCGCGACTTCGCACAGGTTCGGGGCGACGGCGTGATTACCCGCGCAATGGCCGACCAGGCGCTGCTTGCACTCGAGGTCGACGCGCTGGGACTGGACAATATCGACCGGCGGATGCTGGCCTCTATCATACAAAACTACGACGGCGGGCCTGTCGGCCTGGAAACCCTGGCGGCCACAATCAACGAAGAGGCCGTCACTCTAGAGGACGTTTACGAGCCGTATCTGATGCAGATCGGCTTTTTAACCCGAACGCCGCGCGGACGCTGTGTTACCCTGCGCGCATATGACCATTTGGGGCTCGTCCCTGTCGAACACCCATTACCCCGGCAGGATCAGCTGCACTTTTGATCCCACCGAATGAACCGGAAAGAAGGATAACAGATTGGGAAAATATTTTGGAACTGACGGCGTTCGCGGTGTGGCGAATGTCGAGCTGGATGCCATGCTGGCATTCAAGATCGGCGCGGCAGCGGCATATACGCTCCAAAAGGAGCACAGGCGCAGCGGCAAAGCCAAGCTGCTGATCGGTAAAGATACCCGCATCTCGTCCGATATGCTGGAAAACGCCCTTGTAGCGGGCATCTGCTCGGTAGGGGCTGACGTCGAACTGCTAGGAGTCATCCCAACCCCTGCGGTCGCATACCTGACGATCCGCCATCAGGCCGATGCCGGGATCGTCATTTCGGCCAGCCACAACTCGTATGAATACAACGGCATCAAGATCTTCGCAGGTTCGGGCTACAAGCTTTCCGACGAACTGGAAGCGCAAATTGAAACATTAATTGATGATTTTGACCGTGTGCCCAAAGCCAGCTATGACAAGCTCGGCAGGGTCCTGCCACACAAGATTGATCCGGTTGTGGAATATACCGACCATCTCGCAGGCACCATCAAGGGCGACCTGTCCGGCCTGCGCGTCGCAGTCGACTGCGCCAACGGGGCTTCTTCTACGACCATTGTGCGTCTGCTGCGGCAAGTAGAATGCAGCTATGAAATCCGCTTTCGCGAGCCGGACGGATTAAACATCAACGACGGCTGTGGCTCAACCCATTTAGGACAGCTGAAGCAGCGGGTCAAGGACGGGGCGTTCGACCTGGGGATCGCTTTTGACGGCGACGCCGACCGCTGCCTAATTGTCGATGAAACCGGCAAAGAACTGGACGGTGACCGGATCATGGCGGTTTGTGCGGCGCGCATGCAGCAGGAAGGGAAACTGCGCGGCGGCGCCTTTGTCGCAACCGTATTGTCCAATATGGGCCTGCACGCCTACGCCCGGCAGAAAAATATGCGCATTGAGTGTTCCAACGTCGGCGACCGCTATGTGCTGGAACGGATGTTGGAGAATGGTTATATCCTGGGCGGCGAACAGTCCGGCCATGTGATCTTTTTAGAATACGCCACAACGGGCGACGGACAACTGACTGCACTGCAGTTTATGAGCATCTTGAAAGCAAGCGGCCGCAAATGCTCCGAAATCGCCGCAGAAGTTGTTTCCTGGCCGCAGGTCATGATCAACGTCAAGGTCCCGAACAGCGAAAAATACAGCATCGCCGAGCGGCCGGAGATCGCGGACGCGATTCGGCAAGCCGAAGCAGGCCTTGGCGAAGGCCGTATCCTGGTGCGCCCCTCCGGCACAGAGGCCCTGGTGCGCGTTATGGTCGAAGCCAAGGACGCCGCTCTGGTCGACCACACCGCCAAATCGGTTGCCGCTGTGATTGAACATGTCAGCGCCGCGCAGACGTGACGCCGGGGCCCTCCCACTGGCGCTGCGTCCCATCCCCCGAATCGCTTTCCCGCAAAAACCGAAATCCTTAAATATCCTTCTCTGCCAGACAGCCCGCCAAACCAACGGCGGGCTGTCTGCATTTTTCCCTCGATACCTGTACAGCAGCGGAAAGGATTTTTGAGCGATCCTTTTCATGTTAAAAGTTCTTGACATTTCTGCACAGCAGTGGTATTCTAGAAATGTAAAGAACCTTTAACTTTACAGGAGGCTATGCAATGAAAATATTCTTACACAAATTGGGCTTTCACAAGATGGATGAAATGGAACGCAGCATTGTACTCCGCGCGCAGGCGTACGGCTTTCGATTTTTAGCGGCCGCTCTCTTCCTCTGGTCCGCCTGGGAGGCCTGGGTCGTACGCCCCAACGGGGCGCTGATGGACCAGCGCCCCTGCCTGCTGCTGATCTGCGCTTGTTTTGTACAGATCAGCGTACAGCTTTTCCTGGGCAGGCGAGCAGTCTCCGGGGACGAGGAATACCGTCCGCCGTCCCTGCTGCGAATTTTGGCGCCGCTCTTCTTCCTGACGCTGCTGCTTGCGGTAGTTGGCGCTGGAATGCTGGCCGGCAGAGGATAAACAATGAAAAACCAAATCAAATCCCTGCGAAAGGCGCATGGGCTGCGGCAGGAGGATCTGGCTGCGCTGCTCGGCGTCAGCCGTCAGACCATCATCGCAATTGAAAACAACAAATACAATCCAACACTCGAACTCGCCATGAAACTGGCAAGGCTTTTACAAACAACCGTAGAAGATCTTTTCACACTCGAATAGGCCCTGTCCGGCAGCGCAGCATTTCCCCGCCAAACAAGGGGAATCGATCCGCGGGCAGCGCGCCTTCCACCGTGCAGCCTAGCCGCCGTATCCTTTTGATACGCAGAGGACCGCCAGCCAACAACGGCAGGCGGTCCCTTTCATACGGCCGGATCAAACCCCGTCTCCCGTACGTCAGATCTTCAAATTAACGCCGGCATCTCCCTGTACAATCCTTGGGAATGCGGCAGCAGGCGTCAGCGGCTTCTCCCATTTTTTCACCTGGATACCGCTGGCTTTCAGCCCGTTCCTCTCCAGAATCCCTGTAAGCTCCCCTTGAATCAGCGTGGAAAAGGGAACCACAGAAGCGGGGCAGGCCAACTGCAGTTCGACCTCCTCCCCACGGCTGGCCAGTATCAGATCCAATGGCCCCAGCCCCGGGATGTCCATATGCAGCAAAAAACGAATCAGCCGACCGTCCGCATCCTCTCCCTGCTGCCCGCGGCCGGCATCCGGGTCAGCCCAAAGTTCTGCAAGCAGCCGCCTGCCGTTCCATTCCAGCGGGAGGAGCGCATGCTCCAGCGGCAAATAAACGCTCTTATTCAGCAAAAGGTTGGAGACCATCTGCCGGAAAATCCGCCGCGGTTCTCCGCCGCCTCTCCCCTTCATCGCCCAGTCAGCCGTCTTGGCCAGCTGCTCCGCAAAGCGCTGCTCCTCCTTCGTGCGGGTGTCCCCGCTCTCCTGTACCAGCTTCAGCAACTCCCCCATGCTCCGGCCGCCCAAGCGGGGTTTCAGCACACTATGTTCCGCAAGCTGCCGGAATGCCTGCAGGAGGCCCTCCTCGCCGCTGTTTTCATAACGCGCAGCCAACGGCTTAAAAATCGAAATCCAGGTATTCGGCAGCCGCATATCTGGATGCCGGTCACCAAGCTCCCGCAAAAACGGCAGCACCTTCGTCTGCAGCAGCCGAAGCGCCCCTGCCCGGTCCCCCTCCGAGAATTGCTGTGCAAGCGTTTCCCCAAATGTTTCCAGCTCTGCGGTGTATTCACGCGGCGCACATTTCGCCAACTGCCCAAGTGTGCGCACCATCCCGCGCTCAATATGTCCGGCCGATGTATAGTCATTAAACCGCCTTAAAAACTGCAGAATTTCCGTCTTTGCCCCCTTGGCAGGACTGTGTACATATGCATCCCGCAGCATGTCAAACAGCGGCCCCGTAAAGCGGGAGCTGCCGGAAATCTGCTGCTTGAGCAGCCCAGCTGCCTGCGTCTCATCCTGCGGCATCAACTGCAGCAGCGCATCCAGCTCCTCAGACGCCCCTGCCTGCGCTGGTTCAAATGCCAGCAGCAACTGATTCATCGCCTCCGAAAAGCGCGGCGTATCCGCAAGTTTTTGCAGAAATGCATGAAAATTCCCATCCGGACGCAACAGCGGCAGTTCAGGCAGCGGCAGTCCGGGAAGCTCTACAGAAGGCAGCTCGGGCAGCGGCTCCGCCCCAGGCAGCGCAGCAGCCGGCGGCGTCTCGGGGCGTACCCCCTGCGGCGTCTGGATCGTCTGCGAACCCTGCGCAGACTGTACATTCTGATTCTCCGCCCCTCCCGTGGAGGAGGCCTGACCGTCCGCAGCGGAGGATCCCGCGGGGCCCCCGATCATATGGAGCATATCCGGGTTAGGCGCTGGACTTCCCACAGCCGGTGCCTGCATGAACAACACTTCCCTTCCATAATCTCTGCTTTGCAACCCCCATTTTCACAGGGCCTTGCTTCCTCTCTAACTATATACCAGATCGTTTCCATTTGCAAGACTCACTTTGCCCGCCGCGTCTGTCCCGCGGGCAAACAGCGCAGTGAAACCGCCCGAGATCCGGGATCAGCCCCCTGCCCCACCGCACGATGCAGCCGCCGGGACGCTACTTGGGGAAATCGCCTGATTTCCGGTACGCAGAAGGGGTACAGCCAAAGACTGCCCGAAAACGTTTGATAAAATAACTAAAATTTTCAAATCCCACCGTAAACCCGATTTCCATAATCGGCTGATCGGTTTCCCGCAGCAGCCGTGACGCGCGCTCAATTCGCAGGAAATTCACATGCTGCACAAAGGAACGGCCCAAATGCGACTTAAAAAAAGCGCAAAAATACTGCGGCGACATCCCAAAATGCTGCGCAACCTCGGGCAGCCGAAGCTGCTCCATACAGTGCTCCCCCAAGTAGGCCACAATTTCCCGCAGCAGCTGGGTATGATAACCACGCGGCACGTGCCGGGCCGCCTGCAGCAACCCCGCGCGCATGCCCTCCGACAAAAGCAGCAGCAGCAGCGCCTTTACCTGCAGCTCGTAGCCTGGATGGCGCTCTGCACAGGAGAGCAGCACACCATCCAGGATGGACAGCAGCACCCCATTCCCCGGCTGCCCCGACCGCAGCTCCGTGCCAAACCAGAGCTGTCCCGCCTCCAACGGTGACAGCAACTCCGTCTGCGCCCTATCTGACCGACGAAACTGCAGGAAATCCGCCGGGAAGACAAACGAGCGGAATTGACCGCCCCATCCGCTTCGAATCTCGTGCAGCTCACCGGTCGCCACAAAAAACAAATCCCCCTCCAACCCTGTGTACTGCTCATCCGCAATTGTCAGCCCCACCTGCCCCGCCACTATCCGTATAATCTCAAGCTCTGGATGCCAGTGATATGGTATCACATCCCCATCCTGCGTGCCTGTCATCGGATAAATCTGAAATGGGAAGCCCTCGGTCCCGTGCGTGCGCTTTTCCAGCCGGGATGCGTCCATTTTTGTATGCCCCTTTCAAAGATGTGAAAATCGTGTTAGTATTAGATAAAATATTGCAAGCTCTTTTTTCTCTCTGCTACTATAATTATAGACAAGAGGAGCAAATCCTGCAACCGTTTCGACAAAATTTTTTGGGAATGCGCACAAACTTCCCCTTCCCTCCGTCCCGCTGGCTTCTGATACGAAAACGGAAAAACGAGCAGATTTGCACAAGAAACAGAAAATTTTTTCAGCAATAATGACCAAACTTTTCTAGACCTACTTGCAGATGATTGTTCCATATCATATAATCATGAAAGAATTAAAATGGAGGTATGCAACATGTACATGGATAAGGAAGTCAAAAGAGGCTACAACGAGTACATTCGTCTTGAGGACGGCATCGGTAAGGATGCGATGATGGATGTCGCGCTGATGGTCATGGAAGACGGGGACGCTTAATCCTTTGAAGAATCCGAAAAGGAACTTGCCCTGCTGGTCTTTGACGGCAAGTGCACCCTGAAATGGGACGACGGCTCCTACGAAGTGGACCGCCCCAACCCCTTTGACTATAACCCATCCTGCCTGCACGTCTGCAAGGGCGTCAAGGTCGAGGTCTCTGCGCACGGCCCCTGTAATATTTACGTACAGAAAACGCTCAATGAAAAGACCTTTCCGAGCAAAATGTACAAGCCTGAGGATACCGACACCTGGGCGCGCGGCAACCAGGGCGAGCTGATGGGCTGCATCAAGCGCGACGTCCGCACCTGCTTTGACCTGGACAATGCGCCGTACTCCAACATGGTATTGGGCGAGGTTGTAAACCTGCCCGGCAAGTGGTCCTCCTATCCGCCGCACCATCATCCGCAGCCGGAGTGCTATTTTTACCGCTTTGACCGTCCGATGGGCTTTGGCGCAGGCTGGGCCAACGGTGAAATCTATGAAACCCGCCACAACGGCCTTGCCATCATTACCGACAAGATGCATTCACAGGTAACCGCACCCGGCTATTCCTGTTGCTATGCCTGGGGCATCCGCCATCTGCCGGGCGACCCGTGGGATAAGACCCGCATCGACGACGAGGAGCACCTCTGGCTGCTGGAGGATGACGCCAACGACAAGATCTGGCATTGCCCAACCGGCAACTGATGCGCCATAGCGCAGAACCAGGCGTCCCGATTCCTGTTTTTACAGTGTTTCCCACTTTTATATCATCACCACATTCTTAACTTAGGAGGAGATTCCCCATGAAGCACATGGAAACCGTCCGCCTGACCGCAAGCCAGGCACTCGTCCGCTTCCTTGAAAACCAGTATGTCAGCTATATCGACATGGACGGCAAGGAAGTAGAGCACAAGTTCGTCAAAGGCATTTTCATGCTCCCCGGCCACGGGAATGTTGTCGGCTTCTGCAACGGCGTAGAGCAGGAGCTGAAAGACATGATCGTCTATCAGGGCAAGAATGAGCAGGGTATGGCGCTGGCAGCTGTGGGCTTTGCCAAGCAGAGCCGCCGCAAGCAGATCTTTGCCTGCACCTCTTCTGTCGGCCCCGGCGCCTGCAATATGGTGACCGCCGCCGCGACCGCGACCGCAAACAATATCCCGGTTCTCATCCTGCCCGGCGATATTTACGCCTCCCGTCAGCCCGACCCAGTTCTCCAGCAGATGGAGCAGCCGCAGAACCTGTCTATTTCCGCACACGACGCCTTCCAGGCGGTGACCAAATACTGGGGCCGCATCAACCGCCCCGAACAGGTCATGACCGATATGATCTCGGCGATGCGCGTACTGACCGATACCGCCAATACCGGCGCGGTTGCGATCTCGCTTCCGCAGGATGTACAGGCAGAGGCCTATGACTACCCGGTTGACTTCTTCCAGAAACGCGTCTGGCGCATCGACCGCCGTCCGGCAACCAAGTATGCTGTCGACAAGGCTGTCGAGGTCATTAAAAATGCCAAGAAGCCGCTCCTCATCTGTGGCGGCGGCGTCCGCTACGCAGAGGCACATAAGGTCTTCAAGAAGTTTGCAGAGGACTTTGGCATTGCTTTCGGCGAGACCCAGGCGGGGAAATCCGCAGTGGAATGGACCCACGAGCTCAACCTGGGTGGTCTGGGCACCACCGGCGGCATCGCGGCGAACAAGCTTGCGCACGAGGCAGATGTGGTCATCGGCGTCGGCACCCGCTACACCGACTTTACGACCGCTTCCAAGTGGCTGTACCGTACCGATGCAAAGTTTGTCAATATCAACCCCTCTGATTTCCAGGCCTATAAAATGGATGCAACCCCGGTCGTAGCCGACGCCAACGAGGCGCTGACCGCTATCGGCGATGCCCTGCACCAGCTGGGCTATCACACCGACGACGCATACAAGGCAGAGGTCGCCGCGCTGCGTAAAGAGTGGTTTACCGAGGTCGAGCGCCTGGACAACTGCAAGTATACCGGTAAGGACTCCTTTACCCCCGAGTGCAACGACGACAACCGCGGCGCGGTTGAAAAGTACATTGAAGACACTGGCTGCGACCTGTGCCAGACCACGGTGCTGGGTGCGATCAATCACCTGATTGACGACAACGCCATCGTCTGTGCGGCAGCAGGTTCACTGCCCGGCGATATGCAGGGCCTGTGGCGCGCGCGCAAGGTCAATACCTATCACATGGAATATGGTTATTCCTGCATGGGCTACGAGGTAGCCTCTGCGCTGGGCGCAAAGCTGGCCTGCCCGGACCAGGAGGTCTATGCAATGTGCGGCGACGGTTCATTTGATATGCTGCACTCCGAGCTGATTACCTCGGTGCAGATCGGCAAGAAAATCAATGTCATGCTGTTTGACAACGCCTCCTATGGCTGCATCAACAACCTGCAGGTCTCCAACGGCAACGCCTCCATTACCACCGAAAAGAACATGCTTGAAGAGGGCGTGACCAACGGCGTGCATAAGGGCAAAGTCATGCAGATCGATTATGCTGCCATCGGCGCGGCCTACGGCTGCAAGACCTACACGGTCAAGACCATGGAGGAACTGAAGGCAGCGATCGAAGACGCGAAAAAGCAAAGCGTTTCCACCCTGATCGATATGAAGGTTCTGCCCAAGACCATGTCCGCAGGCTATGAGGCCTGGTGGCGCGTTGGCGTAGCCGAAGTCTCCCAGAAGCCGGAGGTGCAGGCCGCACGCAAGCGGATCGAGGATCACCTCTACGAGTCCCGTCACTATTAATCCAGTAAAGACTGTTGCTGCGGCGGCCAGGACTGGCTGTCCCCCGCTTCCGCCCCCTCCCCTGCCGGTCAGAGCCCTTTCTTCTGAAACACCAGTATTCCCTTCCCATTGACCCGGCCGGAGAAACAGGCGCAGAGCCTGGCAGACTGGCCCTCTGTTTCACCGCAGGCAACCTTAGAAAAGCCGCTGTACCTTCTTATCTTGGAGGGCACAGCGGCTTTCTTCTTTACGGATTTGGACAAAGGGCAAAAAGAGCTGCTGATAAAACTTGCGCTGTCTACAAGGCAATGCTATAATAAGTCGAAAAACGAAACTATATGGAAAGAGATTTATACCATCATGCCTTCATTAAGCGATCTTTTCGTTGCATTTTTGGACACCCTGACCGGGCATCTGGCGCTCACGGCCTATCTGCTGGCGGTGACAGACGAACGAACGATATGGCGGCGGCTGAAAAAATTGCCGGCGCTGCTACCATCCCCGCTCATTTTTATCCTGCTATCTGTTGGGCTGCGCACTGCTCCGGAATGGGGCATAAACCCATATTATATTTACGCATTCGCCACTCTCGTCCTGTGTTCCTTTTGGGTACAGTGGGCATGGCAATGGGGGTTCTGGCGTTCCTTTGCCGCTACCTGTATGGCGAGTATTTTCCAGGTGGCCGAAACCACTCTATCCATGATGATCCCGGTCCCATTCGCCGCGGCAATCATGCTGCACATAGGCATCAGCATTGCCGTTTCCCTGCTGCTTTACAAACTGCGGTTTGGAGTATGGTTCCGCCTGCTGTTAGATAGCGAACCTACCCCATGGAGGACAGCCCTTCTTCTGTTCGCTCTGGAATCCGTTATGGAGCTCTTGCTCCGGTTGATAAACGGTGTTCAAACCCGATTCTTGTTGTTCTATTACCTGTTGGTGACGGCGATGGTCGTCCTGATGGCATCGCTGATCGTCTACTTGGCCCAACGGTTCGACACCGCCCGAAAACTGCAGGCGCAACAGGATGTAATCGCCCAACAGTGGCTCTACGAACACGATCTGGAGATCATCCGCCGCGAGGTACGCGCATTCCGCCACGACTATAAAAACCTTCTGGCCGGCTTGTCCCAACAGGCAGGGGCAGGGGAACTGGAGGAGCTGCGCCATACCCTGTCCGAATTGGATGCCGGATTCGATCTGCGCCTCGGGAAGAAAATCCAGGCATCCACCCAAATTGGGAATTTGCAGATTCCAGAAGTCAGAAGCCTCCTATTAAGCAAGCTCACCCTCCTGCAGGAAAAGAAGGTAGCGAGCTGTTTAGAGGTACTTTATCCAGTCGTGGCTGTGGACATGGACGTATGGGATTTCGTCCGCTGCCTAGGCATTTTGATAGACAACGCTACGGAGGCTGCGCTGGAGGCCGAGCAGCCTTGGGTGGAGATCGTGCTGCTGGCACAGCATGGGCGGTTGTTTCTTCGTGTATCCAACTCCTACACGAATCTTACGGAGCCAGAAAAAATGTGGAACGACGGCTGGTCAACCAAGGGCGCGGGCCGGGGGCTAGGCCTATCCAGCTATCAGCATATTTTAGAAAATTACCCCAACGTCTCCCCCTACACCAGTTGGGAAAATGGCGTGTTTGTGCAGGAGATGACAGTGGAGGGCCGGCCGTGATTAGAATTTACCTATGCGATGACGAAGAAGCTGTCCGTCACCAAATTCAAACCGCCCTAGAGTGGAAAATTTTTGTTGAAAACTATGATATGAAAGTTGTGTGCAGCGCCTCCAATGCGCGGGAATTGCTGGCCGCATCGGAACATGAAAAACAGGGGATTTACTTTCTGGATGTGGAGTTAAAAGATGGGGCATGGGACGGATTTCAGCTGGGACAGGAATTGCGGCGGCGCGACCCTCACGGTACATTGGTCTATATTACCAGCTATGGCGACCTGGCCTGGCGTACCTTCCAATATCATTTGGAAGCGTTTGACTACATCGTAAAGGTTCCGGAGCAAATTGGGCCGTCTGTATCGCAGTGCTTGGGAGAAATACAGACGCATTTGCTGGCGGAACGCCAGGATCCGGCAGCGATGTTCACACTGCGGTCAGGAGACATGGTGCGCCACATCCCGTTGTGTGATATTCTTTTTTTTGAAACTGCTCCTATCCCCCACCATGTCTTACTTCATACCGCCAACAGCCGGATAGATTTTTTAGGAAGCCTTCATGAATTGGAAAAGAAGCTGGGCAGCCGCTTTATCCGCACACACCGGGCCTATCTGGTGGCAGCGGATAAAATTGAAACGCTGGATTTGAAACACAATAAGTTGTGGGCCGGCGGCCATGAGTGCCTGCTTTCCCGCGCCGGAAAAGCAGCACTTCGCAAAAAAATGGGAGGGAACCAATGAGGTTTCCTCCCATTCCATTTAGGAAATGTTTCTGTTCATTCAAGAAATATGAACCACATATCTCCATTTATATAGTATAGTTGCACTGGTAAACGACAAGGAGCGAAGGAGGTGAGCATATAGCGAAAGATCGTTTCGTGGAGGTCTACTCCCAGGGTCGTTGTTCATGTGGCAAAGATTATCGTTGATACGGCAACCGGTGTAAATTAGCTGCTGGACTCCCATGGCAAACAAACGGGAACCGGGCTGACCGTTTTAGTCAATCCAGACGGCAAACCTGTCGTCACCCCTGTCAAGCAGAAAAAACAATCAATGAGGAATGAAATATGAAATCAAAAGTTACTTTAAAAGAACTCGTAGGGACAAAAATCATTTACGCAGTGCTCCTTGCCTGCTACTACTGGACGTGGGCAAGACAGGATTGGCAGGATTATTATGACGCAATTCAATATACGGTTGCCATATTCACCATTGTATTTTTCGCGGTGCATGCAGTCCGTATCCACAGGTACGGCAAAGAAGAAAAGGACCAACAGGCCCTTCAAAACCTGCACAGAATAGATGCGATCGGATTAAAAATTATGGTGACTGCCGCAATTATCATTGCTTTCGCGTCTGCTGTTACATTCATAGATGGAAGAATGGCAGGATATGCACTTGTTGGGACGATATTCGCATTAACTGTGATACGCTTTTTCTTATTCTGCGTGATGAACAGAAACGAAATCTGACAAGAACACCCCATCCACAGAAGCCTTTGCCCGGGCGCTTTAAAAAAGCCTGCCGTACGATGGCAAAAGAAAAATTTGTCGTATATCACAACCTATCATACTCTAAAAGGGCGGCTTTCGATGTCTCGAAAGCCGCCGGTTTGCTCTCCGCCGGCCTTAACAGAGGGTGCCTGCAGAACGCATGCAGCTAACATGAACGGCGCGGATACCGTCAGGCCATTCTCTTTTTGTGCCCTTGTCCATAGCAAGCCCCATGCCCTTCCGCTATGATACCTGCGTTTCTTTCTCCGGCTTTGCATCCGGAAAGTCCTGTTACACGCAGCCCTGTCCGTCAATCACAAAAGAGCGCTGCCCGAACGATGGGAAACCATCATTCGGGCAGCGCCTTTCCCTTTTAAAAAAGTTTACTGATAATCTGCTACATTCGAAGAATCGATCCAGATGCACTCGGTAAAGGCTTCCGGCTCAACCTCTTCCCCATTCAGGTACTTGACCATGGTCTCTACGCCAAGCGCGCCCTGGCCGGCTGCATCCTGCGATACCGTACCGTCCAGACGGCCGGCTGCAATTGCTGCAATGGCGTCGTCAACCGCGTCTACACCGAAAACCAGGATATCATCCTGCTTGCCGGCATCCTCAATCGCCTTCTGCGCACCCAGCGCCATGCTATCGTTCTGTGCGACAATAGCATTGATCTCCGTACCGGTAGAGAGCCAAGTCTCTACCAGGCTCAGCGCCTCCTCGGTAACCCAGTTCGCAGTCTCGTCAAAGACAATCTGCACATCCGGGTTTTCCGCAAGGACCGCGTCATAGCCCTCTTTACGAATGAGCTGGCCATCCGAGCCCATTGGGCCGTACAGGATGGCGATGTTGCCCTTGCCGCCCATCATTTCGACCGCCTTCTCCATCTGCAGGCGGCCCGCGTTTGCATCATTGCCGCCGCGGTATGCAATGGCCAGCTCCTGCTGGGTCATCTTCTGCACCACGGTCATGACTGGAATCCCCTGCTCATTGGCCTCCTTGACCGCGGGGGCAATTCCATCCACAGTCACGGGCTCAACCAGGATCCCATTATAGCCCTGGTTCAGGCACTGCTCCAGCTGCGAATTCTGGGTCGCCTGATCCTGATTGCCATCAAACACTTCCACTTCGACACCGAGCTCCTCGCCCTTGGCGCGCGCGCCTGCCGAAACCGCATTGGTGAACGCATTGGTTTGGTGGCTCATCAGCAGTGCGATCTTGAACGATTCACCGCCACTTTTGTCCTCGCTGCCAGCGTCGTCGGCTGCCGGCGTATCCGCACCGCTGTCAGGCGCTGCGCCGCCGGTGTTGTTGTCCGTTCCCGCGTCATCACCGCCGCAGGCTGCCAGGCTAAGGCACATCAAGGATGCCAGAAGCATGGCCAAAATTCTCTTCTTCATGGGAAATCTCCTCCTAAAAAGGTGTTTTTATATCGAAGGGAAGAGCGGGTCAGTTCCTTTTGCCCTTTCCTCTGATATCCATCAGGACCGCAAAAATGATGATAAACCCCTTGATAATCTGCTGATAGTTGGACGAAATGCGCATAATGTCCAAGCCGTTCGCAATGACCGAAATCATCAGCGCGCCGATGACAACGCCATGCCACTTGCCTGCGCCGCCCGACATGGAAACGCCGCCGATGACCGCCGCCGCAATCGCGTCCATTTCATAACTTTGACCGGCTGTGGGAGAACCGGTAATCGTGCGGGAAGCGACCAGCAGACCGCAAAGGCCGGCCAGCGTCCCGGCAATGGTATAAACGATCACACGCAGACGCTTAACGTTCAGGCCGGAGACCGACGCCGCCGTCTCATTGCCGCCAATGGCATACACGTTCCGCCCAAACACTGTCTTCTGCAGCACAAACGCGCTGACCGCAACCACAAGAATCAGGTACAGCGCCAAGATGGGAAAGCCGCCAAACAGCTTGATAGAAGCGATTGCCTCAAAGCGGCTAGTGACATCGTAAATGGGCGAGCCCTTCGAAACCACCAGCGCAAGGCCGCGTACGATACTCATCGAGCCCAGCGTCACAATAAAAGGGGGAATCCCGCCATAGGCAATGCCGAAACCATTAAACAATCCAACAAGCGCGCCAACCAGCAGCGCTGCCAGGATCGGAACAGCCAACGGATACTGCGCGGCGCCAGTGACTGCGCCAGCCTCCAGCGGATGGGCAAACATACAGGCAATGACGCCGGCCAAGCCGACCGTAGAGCCGACCGAAAGGTCAATGCCGTTTGAAATGATCACAAAGGTCATGCCCATAGCAAGGATGCCATTCACGGCCGTCTGTTTCAAAATATTAACAATATTGGATCCTTTGATAAACGCGCCGCCCGAAGCTACCGCCAGCACTGCCACCAGCAGAAGGAATACGATCACAAGGCCAAGGTCCTTGAGGACGCTGCCGCCGAAATTTTTCTTGCTCATAGCTCTCACTCTCCAAACTTTGCCGCATAGGTCATAATGGTTTCCTGCGAGAAATCGGGGCGGTTGACCTCGCCGGTCAGGCGGCCCTCCGCCATGACAAGGATCCGGTCTGAAAGGCCCATTACCTCCGGAATTTCGGAAGAAATGACAATCACCGCCTTGCCCTGCTTGACCAACTCGCCGATCAGCAGATAAATATCGCGTTTTGCGCCGACATCGATCCCTCGGGTCGGCTCATCCATAATGATAATGTCCGGCTCACTAAGCAGCCACTTGGCAAGCACGACCTTCTGCTGGTTGCCGCCCGAAAGATTCCCCACCAGCTGACCGGAGGACGGGGTTTTAATCGACAGCTCCTGGATATACCGGTCAGACAGCTGGCGCTCGATATGCTTGTCAATCAGCCCGTTACGGAACAGCCGGGACAGATGAACCAGCGTGATATTTTCGGCGACCGTGCCAATCAGATTCAGGCCGGTAAATTTACGGTCTTCGGTGATGAGCGCCATTTTATGGGCAATGGCATCCCGCGGCATTTTGATTTCGACCGGCTGCCCATTGATGCGGATCTCACCCGCGTCCTTGTGACGAACCCCAAAAATGGTCTCGACCAGTTCAGAACGCCCCGCGCCAACCAGCCCGGCAATGCCAAGCACTTCCCCGCGCCGCAGGGTAAAGCTGACGTCCCGGACGCGCCGGCCAAGCGTAATGCCGCGGGCCTCCAAGATCACATCCCCTATGGCGGCCTCGGCCTTGGGGAATACCTCGGTGATGTCACGGCCAACCATCATGCGAATCAACTGGTCGCTCGTCATATGCGCAGCGGCATCCGTGCCGATAAACTTTCCATCCCGCAGGACGGTAATGGTATCACAAATCTGGAAAATCTCATCCATCTTGTGAGATATGTAAATGATGGCAACCCCCTCATCCCGGAGCCT
>CANPPM010000020.1 GCA_947575935.1 uncultured Butyricicoccus sp.
AAAACAGAGGAGCGTACGACGGTCATTTATCAGCCGGATGCGGCGGCGATGCTTCAGATTCTGTATGGCGTCATGGGATAGCACACGGACGGAAGGGCGGCCGGCAGAACCGGAGGAGCGATGGAAGGCGGTCTTCCTGCAGGCGCAGGGAGGGCGGCTTCCTTTGCTGTGCCAACCTCGCATAGCTCTTTGGGCTGACGAAGGGATGTCTTGTCAGCCGGTGGGGCTGCACAGCGTGATTTTTGAGTATCAATTGACAGGAGCAAAAGATGGAACGGTCACAGAGGAATGCGGTCAATGAAAAGCAGAGGAAACAAACGGTTGCGTTCGCCGTTTTGGGGGGCATGATTATCGCGGCGATTTTGCTGATCACCACCGTTTGGGTGTCGGGCAGCGCGCGGACCGGCACCAATCAGGCGGTCAGCCGGGTGAGTGAGTTTTATTTAGAGGAGCTGGCTGGGCGGCGGGCCCAGGTGATAGCCGAGGATCTGAAAAATAATTTTTCCTACATAGAAAAAGCGCTCGGTATCTTGGAGCCATCGGATCTGGAAAACCAGCAGACCCTGCGCCAATTTCTCGGAAAGGTCAGGCGTCTGTACGGTGTGGATAAATTCGCGCTGGTGGATGAGAATGGGGTCGTATATACCGATCACAGTACGACAACGGGCCTTAGTGGTTACAGTTTTCTTTCCGAGGAACTGACGGCGCCGCTGATCAGCACCACCAGCCGGGATGGGGCGAAAAAGCAGGTGGTGCTGGCGGCGCCGGTCAAGGATCTTTCCTTCCAGGGGGTTGCGCTGAAGGTTTGTTTTCTTCAGCTGAATATTAATGAGATGTTGAGTTCCCTCACCCTGCATACCAATGAGAACGAAACCTATTGTAATCTGTATCATCGCAGCGGCGAGAGCCTGACGAATGATGATTTTGGGTACCTGACTGCTGGCAATAACCTTTTGCAGGCGCTTGCTGAGGCGGATATGGAGAGCGGTTACAGCTATCAGCGTCTGCTAGATGACTTTGAGAACGGCCGCTCCGGGCAGATTTCTTTCCACTATCGAGACACCCATGAGGATCTTTGCTATGTTCCGATCGAGAATACCAGCTGGATGCTGACCATCCTGATTCAGGATAATGTGATCAGCGATCAAATCAGTTCCATCAGTACGGGGATGCTGCGCCGCAGCGTCATTCAGATCGTTATTACGGTCATCTCAATGCTTGGGGTATTTCTGGCGCTGATTTGGCAGTCACGCCGGAGCGCCCGCGTCATGCTGGAGCAGGAAAAAGCGGATGGCGACCGGATTCGCGCCGCTTATGCGCAGATCGAATGGCAGCAAACGGCGATGGAGAATATTCACGCTACCATGGGCTCCGGCTTGTGGAGTATGGAATTTGACAAGGATGCCGCGCTGGTTTCATGTGCCTGGTCCGATATCTTTCGGAAAATGTTGGGCTATGAGAACCGGGAGGAGTTTCCGGACCGGCTGGAGTCTTGGACCGGGCTGATGCTGGACGAGGAGCGGGGGCGCATACTGAAGGAGTTTTGGGATACGGTCCAGGATTATACCGGCGAAAAAACCTATGATGTGGAATACCGTTTGCGTACCCGGCATGCGGGTTGGCGGTGGTTCCATTCTGCAGGTCGGTTGTCCCGGCGCGAGGACGGCTCGCCGGTCACCTTCGTGGGGCTGTTTGTCGATATTGATGATGAAAAGAAGATGGAAGCGCAGCTGGAGCAGCAGAAGATCGACTTGCAGGATGCGCTGGCTGCGGCGCAGCATGCCAACCGGGCAAAAACGACCTTCCTCAATAATATGTCCCATGATATCAGGACCCCAATGAATGCAATTATTGGGTTCACATCGCTGGCCGCAGCGCATGCCGGTAATGTGGAACAGGTGCAGGACTACCTTTCCAAAATTGCAACTTCAAGCAACCACCTGCTTAGCCTGATTAATGATGTCTTGGATATGAGCCGCATTGAGAGCGGCAAGGTCAAGATTGAGGAAAAGGAAACGGCGCTTCCTGAAATCCTGCACGATCTGAAAACGATTGTGCAGTCGGATATTACGGCCAAGCAGCTGGAATTCTACATTGATACGGCGGATGTGGTGAATGAACATATTTTGTGCGATAAGCTGCGTCTGAATCAGATTTTGCTCAATCTGCTGAGCAACGCTATGAAATTCACGATGCCTGGCGGTATTGTCAGCGTCCGGGTGCTGCAAAAGGGGCATGCATCCGACGGCTGCGCGGCCTATTCTTTCCAGGTGAAGGATACCGGCGTCGGGATGAGCCCGGAGTTTGTTGCGCACGTCTTCGAGCCGTTTGAACGTGAGCGGAGCAGTACGGTCAGCGGCATCCAGGGTACGGGGCTCGGGATGGCGATCACCAAGAATATCGTAGATATGATGGGCGGCGCTATTTCGGTTGTCAGTGAGGAAGGGAAAGGTACAACTTTTACGGTTGACCTGCAGTTTCGGACCTGTTCGGGGCCGGTCCGTCAGGAAGCGATACCGCAGCTTAAGGGCCTGCGGGCGCTGGTGGCGGATGATGACTTCCATACCTGCTCCAGCGTTACAAAGATGCTTTCTACCATTGGGATGCGGCCCGATTGGACGACTTCTGGCAAGGAGGCGGTGCTGCGTGCCCGGTTGGCGGAGGAGCAGGGCGATTCCTACGCTGCGTATATCATTGACTGGCTGATGCCGGATATGAATGGGGTCGAGGTGGTGCGCCGTATTCGTGGGGTGATTGGGGAAGATACCCCGATTATCATCTTGACTGCCTATGACTGGACGGATATTGAGGAGGAAGCGAGGAAAGCAGGCGTTACAGCGTTCTGTTCCAAACCGATCTTCCTATCAGAGCTGCGGGAGCTGCTGGAATCTCCGTTTATGCTGCAGGAGCCCAAGAAAGAAGCGTCCAAGACGCGTTCTTTTGCCGGTAAACGGCTTTTCCTGGTAGAGGACAATGCACTGAACCAGGAAATTGCTGTAGAGATTCTGCAGGAAGCCGGGTTTGTGGTCGACGTGGCGGATGACGGTGCGGAGGCGGTGGCTCGCCTGCAGGCAGCATCACCCGGCGCATATGACCTGATCCTGATGGATATCCAGATGCCGGTCCTGAACGGGTATGAGGCCACAAAGCAGATTCGGGCCCTGGACGACCCAAGCCTTGCTGGGATTCCGATTATTGCAATGACTGCCAACGCTTTCGAGGAGGACCGGCAGGAGGCGCTGGAGGCCGGCATGAATGGCCATATTGCAAAGCCGATTGATGTTCCGCGGCTGTTGGAGCTGCTCAGTGAGGTACTGAAGGCGGAGGAATGAGCGCGCGGCGCAAGGTTCCGGCCCTGAGGAGAAAGCGCTTTGCCACTTGGGGGACCGCCGGACGCGGATACTTTCCAAGCGGAGGAGACCGGCCGGCAGCGGTCTTGAGAAAATAGCCTGCGATCAAAAATTCCAGCAAAGGGCATGGGGAAGCTTGCCTTTGCTGGAATTTTACTGTTTGATCGTTTCCCGGTGCGGGTATTCACTTTGACAGGCCGGCGATAGGCATGCGCTGGATCGATAGCGCTAGAGGGCCGCAAGGGGATGACCTATCGGCTGCGGGCTGGGGGACCGCAGGTATGACTTGGCATGAGAGAGAAGATCCAGGCGCAAAAAAAGCAGGGACAGTATCCCTGCTTTTTATATGCATTTATGTGCGGCCGCTTACAGCGCAGCCTTCGCCTTTTCAGCAAGCGCGGAGAATGCGGCTTTGTCGTTCACCGCAAGGTCGGCAAGCATCTTACGGTTGATCTCGATGCCGGCCTTTTTCAGGCCGTTCATAAAGCGGCTGTAATTGATGCCACAAACCTTGGCCTGGGCCGAAATACGGGTGATCCAAAGGCGGCGGAAGTCGCGCTTCTTGGCCTTGCGGCCAATATAGGCATATTTCAGAGACTTCATGACCGCCTGATTGGCAGTTCTAAAATGTGTGGACTTCGCGCCAAAATAGCCCTTTGCGCGCTTTAAAATCTTCTTTCTTCTTTTGCGCGTCATCATCGCGCCTTTAACTCTTGCCATTTTACTGCAATCCTCCTGAAATTCGAATCAAAATAACGGCAGCCTTACGCGTACGGGATGAGACGCTTGATTTCAGCGACGTTGGTAACATCCGCATAGCCTTCCTTGCGCAGGTGGCGCAGGCGCTTGGTGTTCTTTTTCGTCAGGATGTGACGGCGGCCGACATGCGCGCGCTTGATCTTACCGCTTTTGGTTACCTTAAAGCGTTTTTTTGCACCGGTGTGCGTTTTGATCTTGGGCATAGCTGTAACTCCTCTCGCGCCCCGAAAAATGGAAGGGGCCTGGTATTTTTTACTTCTCTTTTTTGGGGGCTAAGAACATATGCATCTGACGCCCCTCCAGCTTGGGCTGCTTCTCGACTGTGCTGCATTCAGCGCACAGCTCCGCAAAGCGGCGCAGAAGATCAAGACCAAGCGAAGAATGGGTGACCTCACGGCCGCGGAAGCGGACAGAGACCTTGACCTTGTCGCCGCCCTTCAGGAACCGGCAGGCATGCCCGACCTTGACTTTCAGGTCGCCTACGTCGATATTCGGCGTCAGGCGGATCTCTTTGATCTCAACCACACGCTGGTTTTTCCGCGCTTCTTTCTCGCGCTTGGCCTGTTCGAAGCGATACTTGCCGTAATCCATGATGCGGCATACTGGCGGCTGGGCCTGCGGTGCGATCTTCACCAGGTCCATTCCCTTGCGAATGGCGATATCCATCGCTTCCTTTGAAGAGACGATCCCCAGCTGTTCCCCGGTATCCGAAATTAGGCGAACCTCTTTGTCACGGATATCTTCATTGATCTGATGTTCCATACTGCTAATGCGAAAGCACCTCCCGATTGGCTTCTGTAAAGAAATAATGAAAAAGGACGGATCCCCATCCGTCCGGCAAAGGCCGACGCAGCAGCGCAAAGGCGCATGTGCGAAGAACACTTCATAAACCCGTTTGCACGGCTGGCTGCGGGTGAGGACGGAAATCCTGCTTTTTTGTACTGCGTTATTATATCACTCGCGGCGCGCCCTGTCAAGGAAAATTTTTGGAGGATACGAATGTGCGCGCAGGGGATGTGCGCCTGCTTCCATCGGCGCTGCCTCCGGCGCATGTATAGAGGGCCCGGAGGATTCCCGGGCCCTCTGGCAGGTTACTCTCCAAGATAGGCTGCCTTAATGGCGTCGTCTGCCATCAGCGCTTTTGCAGGGCCTGACATTACAATCCGGCCGGTTTCCAGGACATAAGCGCGGTCGGCGATGGAAAGGGCCTTTTTGGCATTCTGTTCCACCAGGAGGACGGTGACGCCCTGCGCGCTGACCTCTTCAATGATCTTGAAAATTTCGCTGACAAAAAGTGGGGAGAGGCCCATAGACGGCTCGTCCATCAGCAGGATTTTAGGCTTGCTCATCAGCGCGCGTCCCATTGCCAGCATTTGCTGCTCGCCGCCAGAAAGCGTGCCTGCCAGCTGGCCGCGGCGCTCCTTGAGGCGTGGGAAGCGTTCGTATACCAAATCGAGTGAAGCGGTGATTTCGCTTTTATTCGAACGGGTGTATGCGCCCATCATCAGGTTTTCATAAACGCTCAGGTTGGAGAAGACGCGGCGTCCCTCTGGGACATGCGACATTCCCAGCGAAACGATCCGGTGCGCGGGGGTGTGAGTCAGCTCGCACCCTTCAAACTGCACAGATCCGGTTTTCGCGTGCAGAAGACCGGTTACTGTGTGCAGAATGGTGGTCTTGCCTGCGCCGTTTGCGCCAATCAGCGCGACGACCTCGCCCTGTTCCACCTCGAAGGAGGCGCCCTTGATGGCGTGGATCATGCCGTAATATACGTTCAGGTCCTTGACCTCCAGCATTGCCATGTTGTAAACCTCCTTCCGTTATTCGCCTAGATAGGCCGTCACGACCTCTGGGTTGTGCAGGACCTCGGCAGGGGAGCCCTGCGCCAGCTCGCGGCCGAAATTCAGCACATACAGATACTCACAAATACCCGCGACAAGTTTCATATCATGTTCGATCAGCAGGACGGTTACGCCGTATTTTTTGCGAACAAGCTCGATGGTTTCCATCAGCTCGCCCGTTTCCTGCGGATTCATGCCCGCTGCAGGTTCGTCAAGCAGAAGAAGCTTTGGGCTGGTGGCCAGCGCGCGTGCAATTTCCAGCTTGCGCTGCTGGCCGTAGGGCAGGTTGGCGGCGGTGTAATGGTTTTTCTCCGCAAGCCCGAATACTTCCAGGATATCAAGCGCGCGCGCGTCCATTTCCCGTTCCTTTTTGCGGTAGCCGCCCAGATGCAGCAGGCTTTCCGCCAGGGTGTAGGTAGTTTCGTGGTGCAGTGCCGTTTTGACATTGTCCAGCACGGTCATCCTGCTGAACAGACGGATATTTTGGAAGGTGCGGGCAACGCCCAGCCTGCAGATTTCATGCGGGGTTTTGCCGACCAGGTTTTCACCGTCCAGACGGATACCGCCGTCAGTCGGCCGGTAAACCCCGGTCAGCATATTGAAAACCGTCGTTTTGCCTGCGCCGTTCGGACCGATCAGGCCGACCAGGCCGCCCTTTTCAATGCGCATGGACAGTGCGTCGACAGCGCGAAGGCCGCCGAAGGAGATGCCAAGCTGCGTCACTTCAAGCATTGCCATGTCACTCCACCTCCCTATGCCTGCCGGCAAGCAGACGTTCCTTGAGCTTTGAGTTGTTAAAGAGCATCATCGCAATGAGCAGGATCGCGTACAGCAGCATGCGATAATCGTTCACCGCACGCAGCAGCTCGGGCAGTACGGTCAGCAGCGCTGCGGCGATGATCGACCCCCAGATGTTGCCAAGGCCGCCCAGTACCACAAAGACCAGGACCAGGATCGAGGTGTTAAAATCAAATTTTGCGGCGGTGACAGTAGAATAATTCATGGCGTACAAGGTACCCGCCATGCCTGCGAAGACCGCCGAGACGACGAACGCCAGCAGTTTGTAGCGCGTGATGGAGATGCCGATGCTTTCTGCCGCAATGGCATTGTCGCGTACTGCCATGACTGCGCGGCCGGTGCGGCTGTGCAGGAGGTTCAGGATGAGCAGCAGCGTCGCCAGGACCAGCAAAAAGCCCGCCGTAAAGGTTGACAGTTTGGAGACGCCGCTGACGCCAATAGGACCGTTGATAATCATTTTGCCGCCCTCGCCCAACTCAAAACGCTGCTCCAGTAGGCTGAAGTGCAGGCCGCGCGCGTCCCGCCCAATGTATAGGACATTGACGATATTCATGATAATTTGGCCAAAAGCCAGGGTCACAATCGCAAGATAGTCCCCCTTCAGACGGAGGACCGGTACCCCTACGATCACACCCATGATGCCTGCAAGCAGGCCGCCGAACGCCATTGCCACTGCCAGCCGCAGCGGTGCGAAGGGGATGGCGTCAGCCAGTGCGGTCGTTGCCACGATGCCGCCGAATGCGCCGACCGACATAAAGCCCGCATGTCCGAGGGAAAGTTCCCCCAACACCCCGACGGTTAGGTTCAGGGAAACCGCCATTACAATATATGCGCAGATCGGGACCAGCTGCCCCTTGAAGGAGCTTGTAATATTACCGGTCAGGATCATCGCCTGCACGACCAGATAGGCCAGGATGACGATGCCAAAGGAAATGGTATAGTCACGCCGGCCGGGCGAAAACAGTTTTTTCATAGCGTCCACCTCACACTTTTTCGTTGCGGCGTTGGCCGAGCAGACCGTCGGGCTTGACCAGTAGCACGACAATCAGCACTGCGAACACGATCGCATCCGACAGCTGCATGGATACGTAGGCGCGGCTCATGATTTCAATCACGCCGAGCATCAGCCCGCCGAGCAGCGCGCCGGGGATCGAGCCGATGCCGCCGAAAACTGCTGCCGTGAAGGCCTTGATGCCGGGCATGGAACCGGTTGTCGGAACAAGAAGCGGATAGGCCGAGCAGAGCAAAACGCCGGCAACTGCGGCGAGCGCCGAGCCGATGGCGAATGTCACCGAGATGGTCGTATTGACGTTAATGCCCATCAGCTGGGCCGCCCCCTTGTCCTCGGAGACTGCGCGCATGGCGGTGCCCATTTTAGTCCTGCCGGTGAACAGAGTCAGGGCAATCATAATGATGATGCAGGCTGCAACGGTCGCAAGGGTCACGTGCGAAATGATCAGGCCGCCCTCAAACAGGCTGACCGAGCCGGCGCCGACGACCGAGGAAAAGCTCTTGGGGTTTGCGGTCCAAAGCAGAAGCGCCGCATTCTGCAGGAAATAGGAAACGCCGATTGCCGTGATCAGCACGGCCAGGGAGGCGGCTTCCCGCAGGGGCTTGTAGGCAAGACGCTCGATGACGACGCCAAGCGCCGTGCACACGGCGGCGGCGAGCACAATAGACAGCAGCGGCGAAAGCTCCAGATAGCTGGTGGCGCAGAAGCTGACGTATGCACCGATCATAATAACGTCGCCATGGGCGAAGTTCAGCATCTTGGCAATACCGTATACCATTGTATAGCCCAGAGCGATGATGGCGTAAACGCTGCCCAGGCTGATGCCGCTGATCAGGTTGTTCAAAAATGCCATGGTTGGAAACACCTCAGATCTATAGATTACATATTCTTTCTTTCTGCTTGTACTGCTGGTTCCGGCCCGGGGGGCTTGGCGGATGCGGCAAACCGGTATCCGGCGCATGCGAAGGGACGCCCGGGCGGGGATACTGCTTGTGGGGTGGGGCGGCGGCTTTGCCAACGGCTCTCAAAGCCGTCGTCCCGCCCCATAAGTGGGGAAACGGTCAGCGATTCAAGATAGGGGCAAAGGAGGGCGTACCAATGCGCACCCTCCTTTGGGGAACCTAATTCATGCTGCGTTTTCAACAGGCCGGCTGTTTGTACAGCGCCTGTCAGTCCATACCAACGTAAGCGCCGTTTTCGATGACCATACCCTTGGGGCTCTTGGAAACCGCGCCGTCGGTCCAAGTCATGCCCTCTCCGGTCAGGCCGTCAAAGGTCATGGAGCTGAAGGCTTCGATCATCTTGCCGCACAGATCTTCAGCGGACAGATCTGCGGTTGCGCCGGACTGCTCGATTGCCTGCTTGAAAGCATATACACAGTCGTACGCATCGGCTGCAAACTGGTTCGGGGTCTCGCCGAACAGTTCCTGATACTTGGAAACAAAGCTCTTGGTGCGCTCGTCCTCTGCATCTGCATTGAACGGGGTGAGCAGCATTACGCCCTCGGCCAGCGAGGTGTCAAAGCCCTCTACGGTCAGGATGCCGTCCATGCCGTCCACGCCAAAGATCTTGGGCTGATAATCCATGCCCTTGGCCTGGGTCAGGATCAGGGAAGCCGGGGTGTAGTAGATGGGCAGATACAGCAGATCGGCGCCTGCATTCTTTGCCTCGCTCAGCTGTACCGAAAAGTCGGTCTGGCTGGCTGTGGTAAAGGTGGTTGCCGACACGATTTCCAAGCCGAGTTCCTTGGCGCGGGCTGCGAAGCGGTCGTAGATGCCGCTTGAATACACCTCGTCATTCTGGTAAATGACAGCGATCTTGGAACCAAGATTCTGCTCAGAAATGTAGTCTGCTGAAGCGGTGCCCTGGTTCGGATCCATGAAGCACATCTGATAGACATTGTCCTTGCCCTCGATGACCGCGGTTGCGGAAGCCGACGGGGTCAGCGCAAAGATGCGGTCGTCGTTGTGGCTGGTGGAGGTCGCCTCAGCCGGCTTGGAGGTGACGCCGCTCAGCGACAGCTGCATCCCCCAATCCTTCAGTGCGTTATAGGCGTTTTCAGCCTTCTCGGGGTCGTGCTCGTCGTCTTCGTAAGTCAGCTCAAACTGGACCGCGCCGCCTGCGGCATTGATCTCATCAACCGCAATCTGTGCGCCGTTTTTGGCTGCATTGCCATAGATCGCCGCGCCGCCGGTCAGCGGGCCGTGTCCGCCGATTTTAAAAGCGCCGCCAGCTGCGCCGTCTGTGTCGTTTCCGGTATCATTGGCCGCCGGGTTGCTGCCTTCATTGTTTGCGGCGTCACTGCCGCCGTCTTTGCCGCCGCAGGCCGTCAGGCTGAATACCATCATGCCGGCAAGCAGCATTGCGAGAATTTTTTTCATAACAATCCTCCTAAAGATTGAAGCGTTCTGTCGGGGCGGGCTGTGCCGGATGCGCGCCCCGATCGAGAAAATTATACTACATTTACGGACGGTTGTGCAGGATTTTTTCGCACTTCCTTCATTTTTTGGAGAAACGACTGATTCTGTAGGGAACAGCAGGACTTCCTTTTGTCATTTTCACAAACCAATGACGCAGGCGCAGATGGACGGCGGCGTCCGCGCCGTCAAACGCTGGACTGCCGCTGTCGGGAAAGTGCTGTTTACAAATTATTTGCATATCCCTGCTTGACACATAGTATTATACAACGTATAATATATAGCGTCAAGAAAACCGGAAAGCGAGGTGACGGCATGGCATTCCCGATCTCCGCGGCGCTGCTGGACGCCGTTGTACTGGCGGTCGTATCCCGAGAGAGCACATACGGGTACAAAATTACACAGGATGTGCGCCAGGTGATGGACATTTCGGAATCGACCCTTTACCCGGTGCTCAGACGGTTGCTAAAGGATGGCAGCTTGTCAACCTATGATCAGGCCATTGCCGGGCGCATCCGGCGCTATTATCAGATTACACCTGCAGGGCTTCAGAAGCTGCAGGCCTATCGCGCCGACTGGGTGGCCTACCGTGATTCCATTGAGCGCGTGTTGGGGGGGAGAGATGTAAATGACTGCGTATGAATATTTAAATGCGCTGCGGCAGGCGCTTGAGGTGCTGCCCGATGACGAGCGTGTGAACGCAATTCGATACTATGAGGAGTATTTTTTGGATGCCGGGCCGGAAAACGAGGTCCGGGTGATCAGCGAGTTGGGCAGCCCCGAGCAAGTTGCGCAGAACATTTTAAATGAATATACAGATCTTGCCCGTATCGCGCCGCGTCCCGGCCCCGGCGGGGAGGGCGCGGAAGAGGGGGCGCCGCAGGCCGGACAGGCGGACGGCGGGGCGTCCGCGCGCGGCTTTCGTACCGGGGCGTTTGTTCCGCCCCGGCGGTCGCCGGCAATCTCCTTTTTGGCGGTTTGCGGTGCAATATTTCTTGCGGTGGTGTTTGGGCTGCCGCTGTTGGCGGCGGCTGTGGCCACGATCGTTTGTCTGGCAGCCAGTGCGCTGGTGGTGCTGGTCGGGCTGGCGGCGGTATTGGCGGCGCTGCTGGTTTTGCTGCCGCTGACCTTGATTGCAAGCGGCGGGGTTCTGTGCGTCATTTCCCTGTTTCTTTGGGGAGTGCCGGCGTCAGCGGTGCTGACGCTGGGGGCGGGGCTGTGCCTGCTGGCGCTTGGCGGGCTGCTTGCGGTGGGCTGCATCCAACTGTGCGCCGTATCGTTCCGGCCGCTGCTGCGTGCCGCAGGCTGGTGTGTTGACCAATGCGGACGGTTTTTCCGCTGGTGCATCGATGTGGTTGGACGCTTTTTGGAGCGGTTGAAGGGGGTGTAGGCAATGAAGTTTCTGCTGCGAATGGGGATGGCGCTGCTGGCAATGGGCATCCTGTTCTGTACCGGTGGGCTGTTTCATTTGGCGCTGTTGGCGCTGCTGGTGCTTTTGCTGCCGGTGGCGGTTCTGCTGGGCGGTATTGGCCTGATGGTTTGGCTGTTTACTTGTGCGGTGTTCTTTGTTTTTTAAGCGGCGTCGTGCCGGTTGAGGGGGCTGGACGCTCTCAGGTGCGGGCAGGCACAAGGTTACAGAAAGGAGAAGTGCAAAATGAAAAATTTTTTCCGGGTTTGTTCGTTGCTTCTTTTGCTGGGCGTGGTGTTGTGTATTGGCGGCGC
The DNA here is from genome assembly GCA_947575935.1 of uncultured Butyricicoccus sp. Taxonomy (GTDB): domain Bacteria; phylum Bacillota; class Clostridia; order Oscillospirales; family Butyricicoccaceae; genus QXXE01. The sequence continues at coordinate 11,900 of CANPPM010000020.1, forward strand.
TGCGGCGGGCGGCGTTTTGTATGGCGGTATAGACGGGGATGGGCTACGCCCGATTGTCAGCCGCCTCCCGCGGCTGCGTTGGGAGAGCCAGGAGGAATATGACCTCCGGACCGGCGCGGGGCGCAGCAGGGGCTCGGTCTGGGCCGGCAGCGGGAAGACGCCTGAGGGCGTGTCTGACAGAGCGGATGACATGCCGGACGATGCGGAGCGGACTGTCCGGCTGAAAAAAATGGATTTTGACTTGGGGGCGGGCGACTATACCATTATTGAGGGGGACGATTATTGGATTGAATGCGCGGGCAGCTGGGTGGAAAGCAGCATGGAAGACGGTGAGTGGCGCATCCGTACCGACATGGTTTTGACGAATTTCCTGAACGAGGATCGTTCTTGTACGATTACCGTACCGGAAGGCTGTATGGTGGAGTCGCTGGACTGGCGGATTGGCGCGGCCAATGTGACTGTTTACGCTGATATTTCCGCTGAAAAGGCAAGCTTTGAGGTTGGCGCGGGCAACCTGGAGCTGGACTGCCTGGATGCCTCCCGGAAGATTGATGTCGAAACGGGGGCGGGCAGTGTTCTGCTCGGCTTGGCAGGCAGCTGGAGTGATTACCGCATCGGCGCAGAGGTTGCAATGGGTTCCATCAGCGTCAATGGCGAGGACTTGATTTCCGGGCTTGCAGGTACCTGCTCCAAGGGAGAAGGGGGCCGAAAAATCAGCGCCGAGATTGGCATGGGCACGCTTTCTATTCTAACAGAGCGCCCGTAAAAAAGGCGTGGTCAGCCGGTTGCTCCCTTGATGGTAGCGTTGGTACGAGATGGGAGCCCCCCTCGGCTGACTGCCAGGGGGTCTGATTAAACTTATTGTAACAAAAGGAGGAATTCGATGTCTTCTAAGCGGCTTTATCGTAGCGAGACCAACCGTATGGTTTGCGGCGTGTGCGCGGGCGTGGCAGAATATTTTGAGATTGACCCATCACTGGTACGCCTGGGCTTTCTGCTGTTTGCGGCCTGGGGCAGTTTAGGGCTGCTAGCCTATCTGATTGCAGCCGTCGTAATCCCGTCGCAGAGTCAGATTTGACAGAAGAAGGACGGCGAAACGGGGGCGGCTCAAAGCGCTCCCGTTCAAAATCAAGAGTCCTGTGAAGGAAAAAAATGCACCCCATTGATTCGGCGGTATGTTGATCGCGCCGGATGAATGGGGTGATTTGCTGTGCGAAAGGGCGGATCGCCTGGGGCGACTGTCTGAGGATGGCGCGGGAGAGCAAACAATCGGGGATGGGCTACGTTTCCGGAATCCCCTGGCTGCCCGTAAAGGGTTGCTGCATGGCCTTTTGGCGTCCGGACGGTCAGAGGCGGCGCAGCCTTCACATGTTCTGGGAACAAATTACGGATATGCTGGTATTGGTTTGATCGGGATCGGGCGTATGCCCCAGCTGAAGCAGTTCGCGTAGGAATTTCAGCGGAAGATATCCCTGCCGGAAAAAGTTCTGTGAGATTGCAAAATCTACTCCGCCGCTCTGAAGCAGCGCGCGGGTGTTTTCAGATAGGTCGTGTACGACCACGCGCACCGTACCTGTTCGTCCGGCATCCGCAATGGCCGCTGCACAGCCCTCTACGCTCTGGTTTGCCATATAAACCGCCGCCAGCTCGGGCGTATGGGCCAGCGTCTCCGATATCTTCCGATAAGTGACGTGATAGTCGTTGAAGGTCTCGCTGACTTCAATCCGGTCGCTAGAAAAACCAACTTCATGCATTCGCTCACAGAATCCGGTCAGCCGCCTGCGGTGCCCGTCGAACTCCAGATTGCCGCACATTGCCAAGACGCGGCCGCGCGCAGGAATACATTTGCTGACCAGTTCGGCGGCAATACGTCCGCTTTTGTTATAGTTTTGGCCAACAAAACAAATGCGCCTGCTGTTTGGAAGGTCGGAATTAAAGGTAATCACCGGGATTCCCTGTTCTGCCAGCGCGCTTGCCTTGGCCTCGATTGTGATATCATTAATGGCGCACAGCGCAATCCCACGCACTCCCTGTGCGGTCAGGGCGTCGAGGCGTTCGCTGGCTTCGGCAGGGACGTCGGTTTGGCATTCGTCCAAAAGGATCTCAACGTTGAACTGTCGCAGCTCGTCCTGGGCCGCTGCAATGCCGCGCAGGACCTCGGGCCGGAAATAATCGGTCCAGTTGGGCAGCAATACCCCTAGACGGAGCGGGGCAAAGGTATCTTCGTGCAGCGTCTTCCGGTGAGCCTCGCGTGGGGACATATATCCAACTTCGGCGATCGCATCGAGTACCCGCGCCCGGATCTCCTCCTTAACGTAGGAACGGTTGTTCAGTACGCGGTCGACCGTCCCGCGTGAAACGCCTGCCCGGTCGGCTATCATTTGAATTGTCGGCCTTTTTCCCATACGGATTCCTTCCTTCATCTGCGACGAACGCGATTTTCTGCACTCCTATTATAGCACAGCCTGTCAAAAAACAGCACGGTTCCGATAAAATATTTTTGGAAAAATACATGTTGTGTGCGTTTGCACATATTGCCGGCGGCAACGTTTTGTGCATAAAAAACAACAATAAACATTATTTTGATTGGAAATGGCGTTTTGATTGTGTTTTGGATTGGATTTTTAAAATAGCTCTCTGTTTTTGTGTCTCTGTGTATTTTCTCCAACAATGACGCTGCAAAATGGGAAGATATGTGAAGAAGGTAAAAATAAAAACTTTTTATGCGGGAAAAGATAGATAATTCGAAATTATATGCATATTATAAAATATATAGAGGGAGAAGGAACGATTTTGTAAGCGCTGGAAAAGCATAGATTTTTCTTGACTTTCCGAACGGGATCCGTTATATTGAAATTACAAAAGCACACAACGGTTGCAAAAGCACATAAGCGCCGGAGACGCTTTTGACGCGGCGCATGCGTCCGGCCGCGGGATTCCCACAACGTAGGGCGCGGATAACGATCCACCAAGAGAAAGGAAGAGATTTTGATGAAGAAAAAGAACTGGCTCGCAGCGCTGATGGCAGGCGCACTGGTCTTCTCGCTTGCGGCTTGCGGCGGGGATGCTGCACAGGGGGGCGGCAGCACGGCTGATGCGGGTACATCGGATGCAGGCGCTTCTGCAGATGCCGGCGCGGAAACCCCGTATGAAATCAGCATGGTGCTTAAGACCAATTCTTCCGAGTTCTGGCAGCTGGTGCAGGCCGGTGCGGAAAGCTATGCGGAGGAACATCCCGATTTGGTTAAGCTCTCTGTCAAAGGCCCCCCGTCCGAGTCTTCTTACGATGAGCAGCTCAATATGGTGCAGACCGATCTGTCGGTTGACAGCTTTGACGGCTACTTGATTGCTCCGCTGCAGTCGGAAGCAATTGCGACCCAGATTGAGAGCACCAGTAAGCCGGTTATCGCGTTCGACACCCGTATTGAGTCTGACAAGGTGGTTTCTTTTGTTGGCACCGGCAATAAGGAAGCGGCGAAACAGGGCGCAATTGCCGCGGTTGAAGCGGCGAAGGCGGCTGGTTGGACCGATATCAAGTGCATTGAAATTGCAGGCGTCCAGGGCGACGCGACCAATACTGCCCGTATGGAAGGCTTCCGCGAGGGCGTAAACGAGTCCGGCGG
>CANPPM010000021.1 GCA_947575935.1 uncultured Butyricicoccus sp.
CCGCCTTAGGGCGGGCAGATGGGCTGAGGCAAGGCTGATACCAGCCGGAGTTTTCGAGAGCAAGCAGGGATTAACGGTCGTTGGGAAAAATCCGGGCGTTGGGATCATTGACCCATTCGTATTCGGGGACAAAGGTTGAAACAAATGGCTTGTCGTCTTGTAGGCGGATGCACCAGAGATAAAACTCTGCATAGCCGGGTGTACATGCCTGCGCATGGGGAATGTTTTTCGGCATGCCAAGCAGGTCGTTGTGTTTCACTTTGTATGCGTCGTCTCCGAACTCCGCCAGGGCGTAGCCGTTTTCGGGCAGAAAACGGTAATAGTACATTTCGGGCTCGACATGGGTGTGTGGTGGAAAAGATGACCATTTGCCTGGCTGATGTACGACTTCGCCGATATAGAAGTTGGTTTCAGGGCAATTAGAACGGTCGAAGAAAGTGCGTGTTGAGCGCATGGCCATGCCGTTCATAACGCCGATGCCGCGCTGCTCGCTGCGGAACAGGCAGTCATCTGGCAGCAGCAGCCGGGAAGGGAAGGCGCGGGGATTAGCGGTGCGCGCAATGGCGATTTCAGCAGGGGCGTCCAGACAGGTCACCTCGACTTTGGTATTCTGTGCAGTGTGCAGTACGATGGCGTCTTCGTGAAAGCAGTCGGCGCGGCTGACGGTGCGTTCCTGGCCGTCCCAACGGAAGATGATGCTGCCATGCAGCAGGTCAAAGACCGCTTCCTGCGGGTAATTAAATATGGCGTGGTCGCCAGGGGACAGTACGTAAACGCCGAATTCCATCCCCATCATGTCTGGATGCTGCTTCGCGTCGATCATGGGATGATAGCCTGGCTGCAGCGGATTTTTTGCGGTATACTTCATAAAAAATCATCCTCCTTGTGGACGGAAAGGCTACGTGTCGCAGCGTATTTCCGCCGTATGTAATGCTATTATAAGACGGGCTACAGGCTGCGTCAATACGATTTTCGTGCACTTTGCTGATGATTTGTGCGGTACCGCTACTGATTCTGCAGGATTTTGTAAAAAGTTGCAAAAGGGTATTTTGTTTTTTTACAGCATATGTTATACTATAGCTGCAGGAAGGGAGCTGCTGTTTTTGCGGATCCTTCCATAGCGTAATTGAGCTTTGAATCTAAGAAAAAGGAGAATTTATCCATGAAGCTTTGGAAATCTTTGCCGTTTGTTTTGGCGCTTGTTTTGTTGGCTGCATGCGCGCAGCCGGGTGCCGATGCGTCGCAGCCTGGTACGACAGCCGGCGGCATCACGGACAGTGCTTCTTCTGATAACAGTAGCGTGGCTTCCGTTGAAGATGGAATTTATACCGATGCTACTGAGATGGCTGATATGGTGTCGATCGAGGATGAAGCGGTTGCTTTGGCATCTGCGCCTCCTCCGGCCGTTGTCGGCATGTTGCGGCCCGTTGCTTCGGGTACCAGCGTCCAACAGAATGCGCAGGCTACGATTGATTATTCTAATACTAGTGATGGATACGTCATGGTACAATTTAACGGCGGAAGCGGTAAACGCCTGAAAGTACAGGTGGCATCTTCCACCACATATACGTATGATATTCAGGCGGGCGGCTGGACGACCTTTCCACTGTCTGATGGGAATGGCACTTACAAAGTTACCGTGTTTGAAAATGTGAGCGGCAGCAAATATGCGACTGTTTTATCGGCTTCTTTTTCGGTTAATCTGAAGGATGAATTTGAGCCCTTCCTAAGGCCGAATCAGTATGTCAATTATGAAAATGCGCCGAATACGGTTGCGAAGGCGGCAGAGGTTGCAGGCGGTGTCTCCGATCCGCTGCAAAAGGTGCAAAAAGTTTATGATTACGTTGTTAACAGTCTGACGTACGATACCGCTAAGGCGACCTCGGTTCAGTCTGGATACCTGCCGGTTCTGGATACGGTGCTTGCGTCGAAAAAGGGCATTTGTTTTGATTATGCATCGCTGATGACGGGGATGCTGCGCAGCCAAGGCGTACCTTGTAAATTGGTTGTAGGCTATGCGGGCACTGCCTATCATGCTTGGGTGAGCGTTTGGACACAGGCGACTGGCTGGATTGACGGCGCCATCTATTTTGACGGTACCAATTGGCAGCGTATGGATCCGACTTTTATCTCAACCAGTAAGGGCAGCGAACAGGTCAAACAGTTTGTCGGTAACGGCAGCAATTACACACAGAAATTCCTGTACTAAGAATGAGGATGATGGAATATGGAACGGACGATATCGAACGAGGGTATTTCGTCGCTGACGCTTGAGCTTTCGCTACTGTTACATGCGGGGATTGGCGTAGCCGACGCGCTCGCGCTGCTGGCTGAAGAGGCTGATTATCGGGAGCTGCTGGCAGGGATGCCGGAGAAGGCTGACGAGGGGGCGTCTCTTTCCACCTGCCTTCGAGAGAGCGGGCGGTTTCCTGCTTATGTGTGCGGCCTGATTGAGGTAGGCGAGCATGCTGGGCGCACAGAAGAGGCGCTTTCTGCATTGTCGCGTTATTACGAACGGCGGGTGCGGCTTGACCGGAGGATTCGCAGTGCGCTGCTCTATCCGGCGGTTATGCTGGTACTGATGCTGGTGGTGATTGGCGTGCTGCTGGTGCGGGTACTTCCTATTTTTGACGAGGTATACCGCTCGCTGGGAGGACGGCTGTCCGGTGTAGCTGGCGGCTTGTTGACGCTTGGACGCTGGCTGGATAAGGCGATGCCTGTATTGTGGGTATTGCTGGCGGCAGTGGTTGTATTCTGCGGTGCGTTTGCGGCGCTGCCTGATTTCCGGGAAAAGATCTTGGGGATGTGGCGTGGCAGCCGCGGTGATAGGGGCGGTTCGCGCCGTATGAATACAGCGCGTGTAGTACAGGCGTTGGCAATGGGGATGTCTAGCGGACTTCCCATAGAAGAGGCACTGGAGCTGTCTGCGACGCTGCTTTCGGATATTCCGCCTGCGCAGGCGCGGTGTATGGATTGTCGGGGACGTCTGGATCGGGAGGAGCCGCTTGCGGCGGCAATGCGGGAGAGCGGTATGCTGCCTGCGGCATCAAGCCGGCTTTTGGAGCTGGGACAGCGCAGCGGTTCGGCGGATGCTGCGATGGAAAAGATAGCGCTCGATCTGACCGAGGACAGTGAAGCCGCGATAGAGGAATTGGTTGGACGGGTGGAACCGGCGTTGGTTCTGGTCTGCTCACTGCTGGTCGGTCTGATTTTGCTTTCGGTAATGTTGCCGCTGATGCATATTATGGCGGCAATTGGGTGAGTGGATATGAGGCATATTGTAGGACTGTTGAAAGGGCTGCTGTTGCCACTTGGTGCGGTTGCGATTCTGTTGTGTTTTGCAACTGCGCTTGACGGTTTGAACAGCGGGCGGGAGGAAGAAAGCCTTCGCCAGTTGGAGGAGGCGCTGCGCCGCGGGTGTGTTGCCTGCTATGCTGCGGAGGGGGTTTATCCGCCAACGCTTGCATATCTCAGTGAAAATTATGGCATTCAGATCGATACCGATCGTTATACGGTCGATTATAGTGCGGTTGCATCCAATTTAATGCCCTATATTACGGTTTTACGTAATTGAAGGCCGAGAGATATATTGTTGTGTGTGCACTGCTGGGCAGGCCGCTGAAAGGACGGCGGCCTGCCCGGTTTCCTACGGCTGATTTTGCATCCAAATCTGAGATATTGGGAATAGCCTGCCTTTTTGTATAGGAGATTGCGAGATGTGTAATCTCCTTTGGAGCTCAGGAGGCGGGAGCCTTTGGGTTCTTTGCAATGAGGCGCTGGGAAAACACGATAGGCAAAGAATAATTTGACCGGAGAAACAAACCATGAAAACACAAAAGCATCATATGGAAGGGCTGATTGCCCTGTTATTATTTGGTGTCTTTGCAGTCTGTCTGATGACCATTTTGTTGACAGGGGCAGACGCTTACCGCAGTTTGACGGAACGGGATCAGACCGCTTATGACCGGCGGGTTTGTGCGCAGTATTTAGCTGCGCGTGTCCGTCAGGCTGACCGTCTGGATGGGGTTAAGGTTGAGTCGTTCGGTGACGGTGATGCACTGGCGTTAATTGAAGACATAGATGGTTATGATTATGTGACTTATGTATATCTGTGCGATGGGTATCTGATGGAATTGTTTTGTGCTGCTGGCAGTGGGCTGACTCCGGATGCCGGGGAGAAGATCATGCCGGCTGAGATGCTTTCCCTGTCTTTGGAGGGACGGAAGCTCCAAATTGAGCTGACCCCACCAGGCGGAGAGCCGGCTGCACTGACATTGTCTCTGCGAAGTGGAGAGGAGGCGTTTGTATGAGAAGCAAGGCTCCTCTTCTGCTGATGGAGCAGATGGTGATGTTGCTGGTATTTGCACTGGCAGCAGCGTTATGTGTGCAGGCGTTTGTCAAGTCGGACGCGATTTCAGCTCGTGGCGAGGCGCGTGATCAGGCGGTCGTTTTGGTGCAAACAGCAGCAGAGACCATCCGTGCAGCTGGCGGCAGCGCCGCGCAGGCGTTGGCAACGGCTGCCCAGCAGCTGCCCGAGGCAGAGTATACGGATGATACGCTTCGCATTATTTATGATGAGGATTGGCAGGCGCTTCCTACCGACTGGCCGGAGCGAAATTTTCCAGGATGGATTGCGGAGGCTTATTTCTTAGAGGCGCAGGCAATGCCTGAGGAGGCCGGCTTGTCCCATGCAAAGGTTTCGATCAGGGATGACAGTGAGGAGCTGTTTTCGGTAGAAGTGGCGTGGCAGATGCCGCTTGCGGAAGATTGACCGCCATTTTTATTGCATTCATCAGGAGGTGAAAACAGGTGCGAAAAAAGGAAAGCTCGGAATTTTCACCGCCTGCGGTGGGCGGTATCTCACTGCTGGTGGTGTTTGCAGTACTGTGCCTGACGGTCTTTGCGCTGCTCAGCCTGTCGACGGTTCGGGCGGATGCCCGGCTCAGCGAGGCGTCGGCAAAATCTGTTTCCGATTATTATGCGGCTGACTGCCAGGCGCAGGCCATCTTGGCGAGGCTTCGTGCGGGGGAGCGCCCGGACGGTGTAACAGTTGAGCAGGGGGTTGCAAAGTATTCCTGCCCCATTTCCGATACGCAAACGCTGCAGGTTGAGGTCCGTGTCGGTGGCGGTACATATGTCGTTCTGCGTTGGCAAGCCGCTCCTTCCAGTGAGTGGGAGGCGGATTATAGTTTGAATCTGTGGGATGGCGGGATGTTCCAGTAAAAGGATATGGGCGAAGAAACCGTTTCAGGGCGTCATTTTTCGTGGAATCGTCGTTGATTGTTCCTGAAACCTGTCAGAATTCCTGCGGAAATTGCCTTGCACAGCAAAAGAAATTGCTTTGATCCGGTATTTCGCCAATGTTAAGAAAGACTTTTCGTTCGTGCAGAAAAGCAGATGAAGAAAAATTTTACAGGTATTTTTTGCGGTTTGTAAAAATGCAGTAGAGCATGGCGAAAAAGGACTCGTCAAATGGTACTTGAAAAAGTGTGAAACAGCTTCTAAAATAAAAGCTTGTGAGGAGATTTGATATGCTTGAATTAACCGATTATTTGAGCGAAGCGGTGAAGGCAAATGCCTCTGATCTGTTTATTGTGGCAGGCAGTCCGGTCTGCCAAAAGTTGGATAAACGGGTTAGTCCGATCAATAAGGAAGACATGCTTTATCCGCAGGATGCTGAAAAGCTAATCACTGATTTGTATCAGGCGGCGAGTCGTCCAATGGATCAGTTTCTCAGCAAAGGGGATGATGATTTTTCTTTTTCTATGCCGGGTTTAGCGCGCTTTCGTGTGAATGCATACCGTCAGCGCGGCTCGCTTGCAGCGGTGGTGCGTATTGTAGCTTTTGGCATCCCAGATTGGAGTAAAATTGGCATTCCGGAGCAGGTCATGGGCCTTTCAGACGAAAGCCATGGGATGATTCTTGTTACGGGCACTGCAGGCAGCGGCAAATCGACCACACAGGCCTGTATTATTGACCGGATTAACCGGAATTACGAACGTCATATCATTACGATGGAAAATCCGATTGAATATCTGCATCGAAATGTAAAAAGTATTGTCAGTCAGCGTGAAATCGCGATTGATACTGAGGATTATTTATCTGCGTTGCGTGCATGCCTGCGCCAGGCGCCTGATGTGATCCTGTTGGGTGAAATGCGGGATCATGAAACCATTCGTACTGCTATGACTGCAGCAGAAACCGGTCACTTATTGATCGCGACTTTGCATACCAAGGGAGCAGTGAATACAATTGACCGTATTGTTGATTCCTTTCCAAGTGAGCAGCAGGGGCAGGTGCGTGTGCAGTTGAGTATGGTGCTTCGTACAGTGGTTTCACAGCAGCTGTTACCGGATGTGAACGGTGGTTTGGTACCGGCGTTTGAGATCATGCACATGAATAGTGCTATTCGCAGCTTGATCCGAGACAGCAAAAGCCATCAGATTGATAATGCAATTGCGGCTGGCAGTGGAGAAGGGATGATCGCCATGGATCAGTCAATTCTGAACCTTTATAAGGCTGGCACGATTAGTCGTGAAACCGCATTGGATTACGCTGATAATCCAGAGCAGTTGAAGCGCCGGTTGGGATGAGAAATTGTGCTGTTGGTTGGTGATAGAAACAGGAGTCGGGGGGCTGGTGCGCTGCCAAGCTGCACCAGTCTTTTTTATATTTGTATTTTAAAAACCTGTTTTATATTCAGAGACAGCCATTGAGCCATTTACCGGATATCAAACAGGTTCTAAGAACAGCTGCTTGTTTCGCAGCTGCTTTTTGTTTTTGTAAAGGTGTCGATATGTAAGAAGCTGTACCGATTGTCGATGGATTTAAAGTTGATTGTGTATTGTAAGATTTTTAACACAGCCAAAAGTAATTTTGGCTGCAAAGGTTGGCGTCAAATTTATAGGTACAGGATTTTAGATTTTGGACGATTAAAAAGGTTGGATGTAGTGGAGGCAAAAGGTAGCTATTGCTGTTAATTTACTGAGGTTTTACCTATATGGTCGTTATGGGGGTGTTATGGTGCGGTTTGCGGAGTATCTGTTTGTGTTCCGTTTTGCTGCGGAGAGGGCGCCGATTCCTGGGGCGATGGGGAGCTGTTCTGCACATCTGGCGTATCCAGTTGTCCATTGGGAATATTTTGATCCGATTCGTTGGACAGGGCTGGCGCCGGTGACTTATGGCGCGGTCGAAAAGATCTGGGCAGTATGGTTGTTTTGTGACGCGGCAGGTGCATGCTGCGCACTGCATTTTCAGACAGTGTATGTTTGGAAGACGTTGCCGCTTCTGCGTTTGTGGTGCTCGCTGGGATGGAAGTAGCTGGATTTATGTATGCATCGGCGCCAAAGGATCCTTCGGTAAAACGGTCTTGGATATCTGACTGTTCAAATCGGCTGTCGTTTTTTTCATAAGACACTTTGATAGACGGTTCATTTTCCGAATGATATGGAACCATCCACGAAAGCGAGATGGCAGAAACCGCAGGCGCATGCTCTGATATGGATTGTGCAAAGTTCCAGCTATATTTTTCGATTGCTTTTTGGGTGGAAAATCGTCCTACCGATTCGGTCCAGGTCAGATCGACTGTTGCGTTGTATCCACCCGATGATTGTACCAAATCGATGCCAGTGACTTCCGCTGATGGGATCTGTTCAATAGATTTTTCGAGCTCTTTTTGGATATCCTCTGCAGTCATTTCTTTCGTCATTCCCGTACAGGCAGTAAGCAGGAATAAAATCGATATGGAGAAAAAGAAGCAAAAGGTGCTCCTAATCATTTCTTTCGCCCCCCTTTTTTCAGCGTTCCGAGCGGTGCTTTCCAAAACCATGTTTTGGGCTTTTCTTTTTCGTCCGGTGCTTGTCGTTGGAAATCTGGTTACACTTGACGATTTTCGTTTTTTGTTGGTAGTGCCAAGCGTAGGCTTCCAACTGGCTCCAAATGGCATCTAATCACTCCTTTTTTGTAAGACCAAGTCGGCAAGGGCTCGGCCATTGACAGTGCCACATGATGTAGGGGTGAGGCGGTAGGTTTAAAGCTCCCTTTTGTGCGGATCCTGCCATATTTTCCATTATATCAGCTGAAAAAGGAAAAAGCAATATACGATTGGAAGACAATACGAAACGGTTTGCCGTTAAAATCCGTGACTCATGTGTAGATTGTGATCGCCACAAAACAGCAGGTTAAAAATGCGCTGCAAAGCAAAGACTTTTTTAACAGCCAAGGGTTTATTCAAATTATAGATGCATTTATGGGCGCAAAAATGCCCCCGGTTATGATCCGGGGGCAAACGCTTTGAAACCTAAACGTGTGTTTTCACGCTACTGTGGCAGCTTGTTAAGAGGGATTAGGCTTCTGCCTTGATCTTCTTAAGCTGAGCAAAACGCGGTAGGCCATTGACCTTAGGACCAACATTCTCGCCGGCAATCAACGGGAGCGCATAGTCAACAAAGCCCTGATTCACACCGTTGCCTTCCGCATTGATCCACTCCTGCGGAACCTTTTTCTCAGTATTTGCAACCTCAGAAAGCGGAAGCAGTGCGATTTCGCATTTGTAGCCATCTGCGTTGCGGGTGCACTGGAAGCCGGGCATAAAATCAGTTTTGCCTGCAACTGCGTTCTCGACTGCGGCCTTACCGGAAGCATAAGATTCCTCTACGTCAGTCTTGGAAGCCGCATGCGCTGCACAGCGCTGCAGCAGAGAGAGCTCAATACCGCGCACCTTTGCGCCGGTCTCGCTCTTGACTTTGTCAGCCAACATGGCAGCCAGGCCGCCTAGCTGTGCATGACCAAAGCCGTCGGTTGCGGAGGTCTTTGCTTCGGAAACAAAGGAACCGTCAGCATAGTGGATACCCTCGGAAACAGCGACCAGGCAATTGCCTTTTTCTGCATAGACACGCTTGACATCGGCGATGAATTTATCCATATCAAAGTCGCGCTCAGGGAGATAAATCAAATCGGGACCTGCGCCCTGTGCAGTTGCGAGTGCAGAGGCAGCGGTCAGCCAACCCGCGTGACGGCCCATAATCTCAACAATACAGACCATACCGGTGTCATAGACGCGAGCGTCCTGATAGATTTCCATACAAGAGGTAGCGATATATTTCGCAGCGGATGCAAAGCCGGGGCAGTGGTCGGTCCCGAACAGATCGTTGTCGATGGTCTTGGGAATGCCCATTACACGGCACTCATAACCAGATTTCATCATGAATTTAGAAATCTTATTGCAGGTGTCCATCGAATCGTTGCCGCCGTTATAGAAGAAATAGCGGACATCATACTTTTTGAAGATCTCAAGGATACGCTTGTAATCGGTGTCGTCTACATCAGGGTCAGCAAGTTTATAGCGGCAGGAGCCGAGTGCAGAGGAGGGAGTATAGCGCAGGAGCGCGAGCTCCTCGCGGTCTTCCTTGTCGATGTCGTACAGAAAATCGTCCAAAACACCCTTAATACCATGCGCGGCGCCTAGAACGCGGGTGATGGATGGGTTGTCAAGCGCGGTCTCAATCGCACCAAGAACGGAAGAGTTGATCACCGAGGTTGGTCCGCCGGACTGGCCGATGATGCAGGCGCCTTTTAATTCACTCATAATAAAGATACCTCCTGATTTTGATCAGATAAACCGCCGGAAGTTAAGATCGGTTTCCGAACAGGTCTAACAATATACTACCATATTTCCCTGTAGAATGCAAATTTTTTCTTACATAATTTTGCGTTGCGCTACCTGTTGGGCGGCGATATGAAAAAAATAAGGCGTGCGGTGTGCAGCCGTTAAAAGAGGTCTTGCATTTATTCGCCAATACTGCTAAAATAATGGTGTAAGCCTCCCGCGGGGCGGCGCGTGTTTGGCGCGGTGTACTGCTGGAAGAAAAAATGAAAGGAAGTAATAGTTATGGCATTGGTAACTACTACCGAAATGTTCAAGAAGGCATACGAAGGCGGCTATGCTGTCGGCGCTTTCAACGTTAACAACATGGAGATTGTGCAGGGCATCACCGAGGCCTGCCAGGAGCTTAACAGCCCCGTCGTTCTTCAGGTATCGAAAGGCGCGCGTGCTTATGCAAACCATAATTACCTTGTTAAGATGGTCGAGGCAGCGATTATGAATTGCCCGGATATTCCGATTGCGTTGCATCTGGATCATGGTCCGGATTTTGAAACCTGTAAGGCATGCATCGACGGTGGTTTCTCATCCGTTATGATTGACGGCTCTTCGCTTCCGCTTGAAGAGAATATCAAGATGGCAAAGCAGGTTGTTGAGTATGCGCATGCGCATGGTGTTGTTGTTGAGGCTGAGCTCGGCACTCTTGCAGGCGTTGAGGATGATGTCAATGTTTCTGCAGAGGATTCTTCCTATACCCGTCCAGAGGATGTGCAGGAGTTCGTTGAAAAGACTGGTTGTGATTCTCTTGCGATTGCGATTGGTACCTCACATGGCGCATATAAGTTTAAGCCCGGCACTAAGCCGCAGCTCCGTTTTGATATTCTGGAAGATGTAGCAAAACGTCTGCCAGGATTCCCGATTGTTCTGCACGGTTCTTCTTCTGTTCCGCAGGAATTTGTGAAGAAGATTAATGAGCACGGCGGCAAGATGCCTGATGCGATCGGTATTCCGGAGGAGATGCTCCGTGAAGCTGCTAAGATGGCGGTTTGCAAGATTAATATTGACTCTGATATCCGTCTTGCAATTACTGCGTCCATCCGTGAGTACTTTGATGCACATCCGGATCATTTTGATCCACGCCAGTACCTTAAGCCCGCTCGTCAGGCAGTTAAGGACATGGTTGCTCATAAGATTAAGAATGTTTTGGGTTCTGACGGCAAGGCGTAAGTTTCCCGTGGGGAGTGTCTGCATAAATTGAATGAAAAGCACCAGATTGCAGGAAAGTTCTGCGTTTGGTGCTTTTTTGTATGGTTTTCTTTGTTATCGAGCGCTTGGTGTTTTTTGGAAGTTGGAACGATGTTCTTGGACATGGTTGAATTGCAGTATGTGGCTTTTTGTTCGTTATGTGAGGTGCAGATGCTGGAAGATTGATGCCATTCGATATGGGGGACTGTTTGCAGCTGTAAGGAGCTGTTTAAAATTGACGAAACTCTGGATCAGGACTGAATTTTTTGTTGTATAAGGCGTTTTTTCGCAAAAATCCTGTCAGAATTTAGAAAGGATTAGCGACATTCCAGTGAAAAAAGTTCCCTGAGACGGCGTTTTGATGGTTTTTCAACAGGCGCGAAGAAGATGATTTTCGAGAGGTTATGTTTAAGAAAACAGCGCATTACCCGTCTGGGAATGCGCTGTAGGGTTTAGAGAGCAGGCGTATACGTGGAAAGGTCGCTGGGAATATCGACTTGCACTTGGCTGCCAATCGCTGAGATTCGGCTGTTTTGCTGGGCGCGGATCGTAACTTCAGTGCTTGTTTCAGTATCTGGATCGGTTAGGCTCCCGTTTGCTATGACTCCGGTCGACAGGGAGGAAAGCATGCCGTCCTTGATACGGATTTCTGCGGACAGTTCTTGAATTGTCAGGTTATTTAGCGCCGCTGTACTCTGAAATGCCTGGGTAAGCTGACGCAATGTATTTTGATAGTATGCTTTCCCGGCGGTACTGTAGGCCAGCAAATAGCCGGAACTGTTTGTCCGGATTTCATCAATCAGGACAAGGGGGACGGCCTTTGGCTGAGCGAGTTCTTGAAGAAGATCCTCAAGCGCTGCACGCCTCCAAGTGTTTATACCGTTTTCGCGGGTGTACCAGCGGCCGCTGCTATAATAGCCTGTGCGTTCTCGGACGAATGGATCTTTTCCAGGAACCGTGATAGTAAGCGAGTTTTGCGAGGAAAGTTGGCGGTTACGTAGGCGGGTACTAGAAACAGCTGCGATATCTAGGGACAGTCCGCCGTTCGCCGAAAGAGAGGTTACATGTTCCAGTGCAATCCCGTCGGCTGTGGGAAGCATAGCTTGGGCGTAGCCTCGATAGGCAGAAAATTTTTGTTGTTCCATTGAGGCGGCTGAAGCGCTGACCGCACCGCTGCCGACCAACTTGGTTAAAAGGTCAGGTTCGCCGCTTTTGGGTGCGGCGGCTAGCGCAGTATAACTGGTTGCAACGATGTGGTCACGCAGAAAGGCTGTTGTACTGCAGTTTACATCATTGATCACACCGTGGCTGCGGGCAAAAGAAAGTACGTTGTCAAAAGAGAAATCCCCACTGGACTCAGAATAGCCTAGTGCACGCATCAGAAATGCTGTATACATTTGCGCTGTGCAGGGGGCAGATGGCGAAAAATGATTGGGTGAGGTGCCAGCTGCAAGTCCTTGACGTGCCAGCCAGTGAACGTAGGGCTGCGCCCAGTCAAAGGCATCCATATCATGGAATGCAAAGGCATCCTGTTCCAAGGCCCAGAGTTCTTGAGCCTCTGCCGTCTTGCCAAGCAGCCGTACCAGCATAACGGCTGCTTCGGCACGGGTGGGGGTACGGTCTAGTTCATAACCGATGCTGGTGCCCGCAAATAAGCCCATAGCTTTCAAGCTGTCAGCGGCAGAATCAAAGTTTGAGGCCGAGGCGGAGATCGATATTGCAGTGCAGACGGCGACTCCGGCAAACAGCACTTGTTTCCATTTTTTCATATGTAGAAAATCCTCCGGGATTTATTCTTGATTTGTGGATGAAGAGACGGTCAAATACAGGATTTTGCTTTGTTTTTCGTTAAACGGGAGGGATAAAACTGCCTGTATTATTGATTGTTTCGGAATTTTTCGTATGATCCTGCGGCCATTATAACAGATTTTCACGTGGATGACAAGGGATGTGGAGTGGAAAAATCAGGGAAGTAATTGATTTGTGCATTGACAAGCCTTGGAAAAAGTGATATGCTGAAAAAGCAAACAGGGGAGCTTGCCGGTTAGCAGGCTGAGAGGGGGCGTATTGCGTCCCGACCCGGAACCTGATGCGGGTAATACCGACGTAGGTGGATATCTGCGCCTTTGTAAAAAGGACGCTTGGAGGATATGCCACCGGTATATCCTGTTTTTTTGGTCATTTGCAGCCGTTGGGCAGAATTCCCAGGACGGCGGAGGGGGAGCGCCCTGCGCCGGATGGCAGGTCATTAGAACAGCGAGGGAGCCCGTGTTTCGGGATGAGAGGGCAAAATAGATTGCCGACCGCAGAGTCCCGCGCCGTATACAGAGGTTTTTTGTGTGGCTCGGGCAGGGCGGTGCATGCTGTGCCGCTTGTCGCTGTCCGTTTGACAATCAACGCACAGGCAGCGGCAGGCTGTACAGGGGGCCGGCTGGCGTCTTCGGCAATTCCGTCGGAGCGTGTAAAATCGACTGCTTGTGAGGTAATGGAGTATGAAAAACAAAGGATTGAATCATGAGCTTCTGCTCAAAGAGGTGGTTTTGGCAATGTTGGTGGCCGTGGGCGTGGTTATTTCACCAATTTTGCGTGTAGAGGGCATGTGTCCTATGGCGCATTTGATAAACATTGTCTGTGCAGTATTGCTAGGCCCGTGGTGGTCGCTGCTTTGTGCAGTTCTGATTGGCATAATTAGGATGCTGTTTCTAGGGATTCCGCCATTGGCACTGACAGGGGCTATATTTGGCGCAGTGCTGTCCGGTTTTTTTTACCGGCTGACCGGCGGTAGGATTTTGGCTGCATGTGCCGGTGAGATCATCGGCACCGGTATCATCGGTGCGATTGTTTCTTATCCGGTCATGTCGATGCTGTGGAATGGGAACGGCGCATATAATCATCTGACATTATTTTTTTATGTACCCTCTTTTCTTGGCGGAACATTGATCGGTAGTACGGTTGCGTTTCTGCTGTTGGGGGCGCTCAGTCGTTGCGGGCAGCTAGCACAGATTCAGAAAAGATTGGGGGCCAAGGTCTATGACTGTCGAGTTACTGCTGCAGGCAAGACAGAACATTCGTCTGTTTCATCCGCTGATTCACTGCATTACGAATCCGATTTCAATCAATGACTGTGCGAATGCGATACTTGCTGTCGGTGCACAGCCTATTATGGCGGAGCATCCGCAGGAGGTGGCTGCCGTTACACAGGCTGCGGACGCGCTGCTGGTGAATCTGGGAAGCGTTACCGAAGCGCGGCTGAAGGCGATGTTAGTTTCTGGTGAAGCAGCAAGAGAATATGGCATACCATGCGTGATTGATCTTGTGGGGGTTGGCTGCAGCCTTTTGCGGCTGCAGTTTGCGCGGAAGTTTGTGGAGACATTCCATCCGACGGTTATTAAGGGGAATCTTTCTGAACTAAGGGCTTTTGCGGGAATTCATTCAAAAGCTGTTGGTGTGGATGCTGCGGCAGATGATCGCTTGACTTCAGAAAATACGGAAAAAACGTTGGATCAGCTGTCCCGATTGGCCAAGCGTACTGGAGCGGTTGTGCTTGCTACCGGTGAGACGGATGTTGTTACAGATGGGGTGCGGATCTGCCTGTTGCATAATGGGGTTCCATTGCTGTCGCGCATAACAGGAACAGGTTGTGTGGCCGGTGCACTGACAGCGGCCTGCCTTCCGGTTTGCGATGGAGTGATGGCAGCAGTGCAGGCGGTGTCTGTGCTTGGTATTTCGGGTGAACTTGCTGCAGTGAGTGCAAAAGGTACAGGTAGTTTTCGAGTCTTCTGTATGGACTGGTTGAGTACGCTGAGTGATACAGAGTTTGAAGAACGTCTGAGATGGGAGCACCGTGTGTCCGGAGACAGATTGGGAGAAACAGGAGAGGATATTCATGAAATTTGATTTGGCATTGTATTTGGTTACCGATTCAACTGGATTAGAGGAAGAAGACTTTCTTAGCAGGATCGAGGCGGCATGCCGCGGCGGTATTACGTTGCTGCAGCTGCGAGAGAAGGAACGCAGCGGCGGGGCGTATCTACATCTGGCGCGTCGGGTGAAGAAAATTAGTGATGGTTACCGGATTCCGCTTTTGATTGATGACCGTGTGGATATTGCTTTGGCGGTAGATGCAGCGGGCGTCCATATTGGGCAGGAGGATCTCCCGGTAGCGGTTGCACGAAAGCTGCTCGGATCAAATAAGATTGTTGGTGCAACTGCAAAAACGGTTGAACAGGCGCTTGCTGCCAGGGAGCAGGGGGCGGATTATCTTGGCGTAGGGGCCATATATCCAACGACGACCAAGGTCAAGACCGTTCTGACTCGTGTGGAAACGCTTGCGGATATTGTACATGAGGCGCAGCTGCCGGTTACTGCGATTGGCGGACTCAATGCGGAGAATTGTGACATTCTAGCAGGAAGTGGCTTTTCCGGCATTGCGGTTGTTTCGGCGATTATGAAGGCTTCCGACCCGGAGTCTGCTGCCCGCATTCTGCGAAATAAGGTACGAGTGCTTCTTGGGGAATGATTGGTGTAACAGTGGCCGGCCGCGTTTTCTGCCCGCCCCAGAAATTTATTGATTTGTAATATGATAGATCAAATTTTTGATTGTTTTTCCGCGCTACACCGTCAGAAAGCTTACACTCACCTGCAACCC
>CANPPM010000022.1 GCA_947575935.1 uncultured Butyricicoccus sp.
AAACGGCTTCTTGGCGGCGGATGAAGCGGAATGGGAGGAGAAGCTGGAACGGCTGCTGACTTCTCCGCAGCTGCGGGATGCAGCAGGGCGGGCGGCAGCAGAGCAGATACGCAGTCATTTTTATCCGGAAGCGGTTGGAAAAAGCGCCAAAATGGCCTATGATAAAATTTTGCTGCACAGCGTCCATGCCGCTATGGACGCTGGCTGCCTGCGGGTATCCTTTGTGATTCCGGAGCCGGTGGAAGGCGCAGGCGGCCATCGTAATATTTTTCGGGCGGCGCGCGCATTTGCGCAGAGGGGACATAGGGTTACCATTTATACCGAAGGTTATACAGGACGTTTTTTGAGCAGTAAGGGACTGGAACGGTTTGTATCCAGGCATTTTTTTGAAACGGGCGCATCTTTTGTGCTGGGCTGCGCGGAAATTGCGCCCTGCGATCTGCTGATTGCGACGCAGTGGAAAACAGCCTATATTGTCCGGAAATTTCGTCACCGCTGTGTGCTGCCATGCTATTTCATCCAAGATTTTGAACCGTATTTTTATCCGATGGGAGAAGAATATATACAGGCATATGCTACCTATGGCTTTGGCTTCGCACAGCTTGCGAGCGGAAGCTGGGCGGCGAAAATGGCGGAAAAGCTGTCCGGGAGGGCGTGTCCATATTTTGCGTTCCCTATTCAGCGGGAGATTTACAGAGAGAATCCGGAAATCCGCAGGGAAGAAAAGACGGTAATTTTTTTCGCACGTACCCAGATGCCGCGCCGTTGTTTCCTGCTGGGGGTGGAGGCGCTCCGCCGTCTGAGTCGGGAGAAACCCGGGGTGAGAATCATCTTTTGGGGAGAGCATAGCCGGAACTATGGGGATTACGGATTTGCCTATGAAAAACAGGGCGTTTTAAAGGATTTGGGCGCGTTGGCGAACCTGTATTGTACGGCGACAGTTGGGTTGTGTTTCTCTCTGACAAATCCATCGCTGGTCCCTTACGAAATGATGGCGTGCGGGCTGCCCGTTGTGGATCTGGACTTTAACGGCCGAAGCGTTTCATATGGCGGAAGGGATGCGGCGGCTTTGGCGGGGCCGTCTCCGGAAGCGGTCTGCCAGGCGCTTTGCAGGCTTCTGGACAGTCCGGAGGAACGGGAACACCGGCGTATCAATGGGTTGAGGCTGGCAGAACAAATGCCGGATGAAAAGGAAGCAGAAGCGTTCATAGTCGATTGTTTCGAACAAATGCTGCTGGAAAGGAAGAATTAGGAAGATGATGGGGCGGAATAAAAAAAGAGCCGTATGGATGCTTTTTATATTTGCAATGTTATGGGTACCGGCAGGCGCTGTGGGGGAAGATTCTCAGGGCGTTCAGAAATCCGGATATCTGGTCCGTGAGGGGTATGAGGATACCTTTTTCTCCGGATCGGAAAAAAGATATCATCAATTTCCGGATGGGATGAAGATAGACGGTTTTGTAGGCATTTCCGATTACTTGGAAGCCGGCCAGCCGATTGATCACTATCAGTCCATGCTTGCGGAGCTGATCAGCGACAGAGCAAACAGCAATGCGGTCGCAATGTGGAGCGACGCGGCGTCTATTGCGGACGGCGGGCGTGTCTGGGGCGGCTTTATCAGTGCCAGGTCTGGCCTGGAAGCTGGGCAGGACAGCCAGTTGATCGGCCTGGAGGTGGACGTCTTGAACGGCGGCCTGCCGGGCGAAGCGCCAAATGCATCCAAGGTTGGTATTCAGGTAGTTGGGTTTGGTGAATTGACGACAAACGCGATTGAAATATTGACGGATGAAAAAGGCGTGTGGCAAAATGCGATTAACATTGCAGACGGCGCAATTGATAAAGACGGCGCTGTCCTGGGGTGCGCGCAGAATACGCCGATTGCGCTGGGGATAGATTTCCGAAGCACGCCATTTCTGAATGCGGCTATGGCGCTTTCCAATAATTCAAAGATAACTATGCAGAGTAAGACCGGAGAACCGGCGGCAGTCTATACGGATGATATCGGCGACGGCTCTTTGGTGTTGCAGGCGGGCGTTTCGGGGCTTCGGGTTACCGGCAATGATGGAAGGAAGGATCTCTTCGCCTTGAAAGCGGATGGGAGTATTGATCCGGAATGCCTTGCCTACCAATCCATGCAGGCTGGGCAAGCCGGTACGGCGGGCAGCCCGGTGCTTCTGGGCATTATTTTAGGCCTTGTTCTGCTGTGTGCGTTCTTGTGTATGCGGCTGCATGGGCAAAATACGCGGTTGAGTGAAGTGGAAAGCCTTGTAGCGCTTCTGTCGGAAACACAGGCGCGGCTGACGGATGAATAATACCGGAGAGCTGGTAAATTGTGCGTGTGGACAAATGAAAGGGTCCTTTTATTGCGTTTCTTTTGGTAGCTGCTGTATTTCCGGCTGACTTGGCTGCTCGGTATATCTCATTAGGGACTGTCTGTATGACAATTGCTTGTGTGATCCTCTTGAGCGGGAAGGATGCGGCTTCCTGTTTCGTCTAGGGCTTGTTTGATCATTGGAGGGGTGGCCAGCGGTGAGGGATTTTGCTCGACTTGTTAAAGGCCGTCGATCTGCGGCGGTTGCCCGCTGGACATGTCTGCGGGTACAGTCGCTGGATAAGATAAAAATTTGCGGGAATTCTTTGGACTTCAAAAATTTTTAGCGCCGTATGGTGGAAAGAGGCCCGCTGCTAGGTATGTGGATAATTTTTAAACGAGGACTAGACACAGATGGAAAGAGCTGTTATAATAAATGCAGTGCCGGATGACAGCAACTCTCATTTGTATCAATCAGGATTTGCAGATGTATGCGGCGCCTTTCCCATATGCGCCCGTGGCGGAATGGCAGACGCGGTGGATTTAGGTTCCACTCCAAGTATGGGTAGGGGTTCAAGTCCCCTCGGGCGTACCAGTAATAAAAGGTCGAGTTTTCAATTGATGGGGACTCGACCTTTTTACAATTTGAAGCAGACAAGAAGGGGGCCTCTTTTATGGGAAGGCAGGGGAATTCCGATGTATTTACATTTTGAAGCGGCGCAGAGCTGGGAAGCGGTGAAAGAATAACATGCTCTCGTAAGCGGAATCGTACCTGCCGCTGTCCCATAAGAAATCGTAAGAAAGTCCGCAGAAAAACAGTGGGATCCCAGGTGAGGGAACTAGGAGACGGCGTTTTTGCATTTGGTACAATGGCAGTGCCAAGGCAGGAGCGCTATTATTTTTATCAGTGGGAAAGGGGTTTTTTACATGGCGTTGCGGATGGATCGTATTTTCAGACGATTCACAGACAAAACAGCCCCTAAATCCTCAGCATCAGCCTGAAGCTGGGGATTTAGGGGGCAACGGCGCGGGTTAGAGCACCCTCATGCGGAGGATTGTGGAGATTGTGCGGCCTGGGGGGATGACGGCGTGCCCATCCAGACGCTGGGGGTGCGGCATTTTCAGGTTCCTGAACCGGCAGTTTGGATTTGATTCAAAGCTTACCGGTTATCTGGCCTATGGAGCCGCCTTAAGGGGGATTCCGGAGCAGCAGAGCCGGAAGATCAACCCGGTATGGTTGGGAAGCTTCTAAAATGCCGTATCTAACAGCACAGGATTCCTTTCAATGATATTTTTTCCCAACAATATACATTGGAATGTACAGGCCTCCTAAAGTAAGGGACAAGGCGAGAAACAGGTCGGCGATCTCCTGCCAAATTCCCGTAAAAAACAAAGTTTGTATATAGCTGACGGTCGGATATACCAGCATGAGTGTTATCGACCAAATACGTACGACGTTCAATAGTTTTCCCCAGTTATTATTGTTTATGGAAAGCCCGGGCAAATTCATTTCAAATAATCCGTCCGTATAGACGCAAATACGGTTTTCATCATAATAGGCCGGTAAGGTTTCCTTTGCAAAAAAGCAAACGTATATTCCAAACGCTGCACCCAACCCCGTAGATACGATGAGTCCGGTCGTTATGCACCCATTTGTATAAGAAAACAATATTTCAAGGCAAGCAATCATGACAGAGAATATGTATAGAAGTCCCCATTTCCCTTTGCTATGATATGTTCGTTTTTGCTCTTCTTCTGAATAGGAAATAGCTGCTTTCACAACTTGTTCAACCTGCGCTGTACTCAGTGCGTTGTCTTGCTCCATTCGTCGGCACATCAACAGTTCCGTTACGGTAACACCCAATAAATCGGCTAATGGTTTTAACAAATCGATTTGGGGGACGCTTGCAGCAGTTTCCCATTTGCTTACCGCTTTATCCGATATAAAAAGCTGTTCTGCCAACTCTTTTTGGGTCATGCCTTTTTCTTTCCGAAGTATGGATATAAAGGCGCCGAATTTTTGTTTATCAATATGAAACATTTGTGGTCCCTCCTTTGTTCCTCTAGACTTATTTTCGTGCAATGTCCGATAAAAAGCAACCGAATCGTAAGAGAATCATATATTTCAGAGGTAGAATGGCAGTAGAGTTGGATGATTTCAGCCTTTCGTATCAAAAAATGGCAGATGCGTTTTCTCTCATTGCATTGGGGGATTGTTTATCGCTTTTCTTCTCTCTTTTTTTCATTATCTTCCCCGACCGAAGGGAAGCATAAAGCAAGAGAGCTGTCTCACAGGACGCTCTCTTGCTTGTTCTTGATCAATGTTTTTCCAACCGGCGCTTCAGAACGGTTCGGCAGCATCTTCTACAGTGCTTTTCACGCAGGGAGCGGGGCGCTGCGTCAGCGGTTTCCCGGCGCGGGACGGTAAAGGGCCGACAGGCTCGGCAACCCGAACATTGGAACTGCCGAAGTGACGGCACGGCCGATCGCCTTGCCCATTGCGTAGGCTGCAAGAGAACCGACCGCATTCAGATCGGCGGTCTGCGTACCAACGGACAGCGCATAGATGGAGTCGCCGTCTGCGGTGGTATGAACCGGACGGATGGTCCGTGCATACCCGTTGTGTGTCATGGATGCGATTTTGCCCAGTTCGGCTTTGGTGAATGCACCGTTGGTCAGCACTGCGCCAATTGTTGTATTTCCGGTGAACAGGTCGTGCAGCTGCCCGGCATCTTCCCAAAGCGCTTGTTCCGTCTGCCGCAAACCGCCGCCGTCTTCGGTACGCATGCCTGCAAGCTGTTCCCCTGTGTCGATGTCAAAGATGTCCCCCAGTGCGTTGAGTACGACGATTGCGCCAACCCGGATCCCGCCTGTCTGTACCGCATAGGTGCCGATGCCGGTTTTCATGGCATATTGACGGCCCCGGTACTTCCCAACGCAGGCGCCTGTACCGCCGCCTGTACAACCGTTCTCGAGTGGGCTGCGGGAGGCGGACATACATGCTTGGTAGGCCATTGCCGCATCAGGACGGATATCCGGGCGTCCTACAGCAAGGTCAAAGATACAGGATTGGCATACCAGCGGTACGCGGGTTATGCCGGTGTCGAAGCCGATATCGCGTTCCTCCAGATAGCGCATTACACCGCCTGCCGCGTCCAGCCCAAACGCTGAACCGCCCGACAGCAGCAGGGCGTGGATCCCCTTTGCATCCATGCGTGGGTCAAGCAGCGGGGTTTCGCGCGAGGCCGGA
Source organism: uncultured Butyricicoccus sp. (assembly GCA_947575935.1). Lineage (GTDB taxonomy): Bacteria > Bacillota > Clostridia > Oscillospirales > Butyricicoccaceae > QXXE01. The sequence continues at coordinate 5,562 of CANPPM010000022.1, forward strand.
CCTCCGCCGCGGATGTCCACGCCCGCAGGGGCGCAGTGGTCAAACAATAATACCGTGCAGCCGGTCCCGGCCTCAAGATCCTGCGCATGTCCGGCGCGGAAGCCGCCGACCTCCATGAATTCAATTTCCTGCATTGTAATCCCTCCGTTTAGGCGTTGTTTGAAAGTTGGAGATGAAACCAAAGGCGCGGAAGTTTCGCGCCGCATGTATCAAACAAGCTTTAGCCAAAAAGGCTGCGAAACGCAGCCTTTTAAATCGTTTTGTTTTATGCGTAAACATTCATCCGCTTGTAAACTGCGCTCAGTGCTTTGCCGACAGCACAAACCAGGATTGCTGCAATCACAGCTTCTGGTATGCCCTGCATGCCGATGACGCCCATGATAATGCCAAACAGCAGCTCAAAGGATTTGCCAGCCGCGGCTGCGTACTGTTCTCCAAACAACAGGTAAATCAGACCCATCACACCGATGGTGTTGGTAATGGAGCCCAGGAATCCCGCGGCGATAAAGGCAAAAGCATCCTGCTTCACACATTTGGAAATGGCCTGATATGCAAAGCCGGCAATCGCGCCGATCAGGATACGCGGCAGGATGGCAACGATCAAGCTCTTCCAACTGCCCTGAAATTCTGGGCTGAAGCTGTAAAAAGGTGTGAATACAAATGAGGTCAGAACCGGTGTAAGCGTTGCACGGATCACGCTGGTGACGCCGAACAGCCCGCCCAGCACGGCGCCCATTTTGGGTCCAAACAGACAGGCGCCCAAAATCACCGGAATATGCATGGTGGTTGCGTTCATGAAGCCGAGCGGGATATAACCGAGCGGTGTGAATGACATCACCAGCATCAGTCCTGTCAGCAGGCCCATCTGGGAGAGCAAATGTACGTTTGTTTTTTTGTTTTCCATAGTCAATTCCTCCTGCTGCTGTCCCATCATGTCGGGTACAGCGCAAATTAATGCCGCTGATTCTTCTGCCAGATTAAGGCGAGCCCGCGCAGTACAAGCTGCGGTTCCCAGCGCGCAGACGTGCGCAGATACGGTTTGATAAGCGGTACCGCGCTGCCGGACAGCAGTACGGTTGGGGCAGTCCCCAGTTCGTCTGCAAGACGTGCAAGCATACCGTCGATCATTGCCGCCGTACCGTAGACCGAACCGATCTGGATGGCGTCTATGGTGGTGCGGCCAAGCACGCTTTTAGGCGGAATGTCCAGCCGGACCTCGGGCAGCTGTGCAGCTGCATGGCCCATGGCGCGAAGGGCAATGTGTATCCCGGGCGCAATCACTGAACCGGCCAAAGCCCCCTCTGCATCCAGTACGGTAAAGGTGATTGCGGTGCCTAGGTCAACTACCACACAGGGGAGCGAAGCCGCATGGCTTGCCCAGACTGCAGCCGCGACCCGGTCGGTACCCAGCGTGCGCGGCTGGTCCACCTTCATATTGAGGCCGGTCTTGACCCCGGCTCCGACGGTTAAAACCGGGCAGCCGGAAAGGAACGAAACCGCCCTCTGCAGGATCGGGATCATTGCGGGGACGACGGAGGAGAGCACCACACCCTCAATGGGCTGGGTTTCTGCGCGATACAGGGAAAGGATGCTGCGCAGGTTGCAGGCATATTGTTCACCGGTTTGCCGGCCGTCGGTTGCCATCGAAGCGACAAACAGGATGTCGTCTCCGCAGAAACCGCCGATCGAAACATGGCTGTTTCCAATATCCAGCGTAAGCAGCACAGATGGGGCCCCCTTTCGGAAAAATCAATCAGCATGTTTTATTATAGATGATTTTATACCGGATTGCAAGAAAAAAATAGAAATCTGAGACAGGGAAACCGCCCCAGTTTGTGCGGTCTGTACAAACTGGGGCGGTTCAATGCCGGGGAAAATGGATTGTCCGCAGCCCGTTGTATGGGCTGCGGACAAGTTCTGTTTTTTGGCTTGGAGCAAGGGACGAATTAATACATTCCACCCATTCCGCCCATGTCCGGCGCTGCCGGCATCGGGGGGGTGGGCTCCTTCTTATCAGAGACGATAGATTCGGTGGTGAGTACCATCGAAGCAATGGAAGCCGCATTCTGCAGCGCGAAACGGTTAACCTTGGTCGGGTCGACGATGCCCGCGTCAATCATGTTTGCATAGGATTCCTTATATGCATCGAAGCCGAAGCCGACCTTACCAGAGGAAAGGATTTTGTCGAGTACAACCGAACCGTCGACGCCTGCATTCATTGCAATCTGCCGTACCGGCTCCTCAAGGCCGCGCATGATGATCTGAACACCGGTCTTTTCGTCGCCCTCTACCTGGTCGACCAGCTTGGAAACCTCGTCGATGGCGTTCACATAGGAGACGCCGCCGCCTGCAACAATACCTTCCTCGACTGCCGCGCGGGTCGCGTTGAGCGCGTCCTCAATCCGCAGCTTCATTTCCTTCATCTCTACCTCGGTGGCTGCGCCGACCTTGATGACGGCGACGCCGCCTGCGAGCTTGGCAAGACGCTCCTGCAGCTTTTCACGGTCGAAATCAGAGGTGGTGTTCTCAATTGCATTGCGGATCGTGTTGACGCGCGCTTTGATGGCTTCAGAATCGCCTGCGCCATCGACAATGGTCGTCGTTTCCTTGTTGACCTTGACCTGACGCGCCTGGCCGAGCATCTCCATGGTGGCATCCTTCAGCTCAATGCCAATGTCCTCGGAGATAACGGTACCGCCCGTCAGAATCGCGATATCCTGCAGCATTTCCTTGCGGCGGTCGCCAAAGCCGGGGGCCTTAACTGCAACGCAGGTGAAGGTGCCGCGCAGGCGGTTGACGATCAGGGTGGACAGCGCCTCCCCTTCGATATCTTCAGCGATGATAAGCAGCTTGCGGCCCATCTTTACGATCTGCTCCAGGATGGGCAGAAGATCGGCAATGACAGAGATTTTGCGGTCGGTGATCAGCACAAGGCAGTCGTCCAAGTCCGCTTCCATCTTTTCGGTGTCGGTGACCATATAGGGGGTTACATAGCCGCGGTCAAACTGCATCCCTTCCACAACCTCAGAGTAGGTCTCAGCGGTCTTGGACTCTTCCACCGTGATAACGCCGTCGGTAGAAACCTTTTCCATCGCCTCGGCGATCAGCTTGCCGATCTCCTCGTCACCCGAGGAAACGGCAGCGACGCGCGTGATGTCCTGCGTGCCGTTGACCTTCTGGGAATTGGCAGCGATGGCCTTAACCGCCGTGTCGACCGCCTTGCTCATGCCTTTGCGCATGACCATCGGGTTGGCGCCTGCAGCAAGATTTTTCAGGCCCTCGCGTACAAATGCCTGCGCGAGCAGGGTAGCGGTCGTGGTGCCGTCGCCCGCCGCATCGTTGGTCTTGGTTGCGACCTCCTTGACCAGCTGCGCGCCCATGTTCTCAAAGGGGTCCTCCAGTTCAATCTCCTTGGCGATGGTGACGCCGTCGTTGGTAATCAGCGGCGCGCCATACTTTTTATCCAGTACGACGTTGCGGCCCTTGGGGCCGATCGTAACCTTTACGGTGTCGGCGAGCTGGTCGATGCCGCGCTGAAGCGCCTTGCGCGCGTCCTCGCCGAATAAAATCTGTTTAGCCATGATTGCATTCCTCCCAAAATCGGTTTACTTCTTATGGTAGATTACTCGACAACTGCGAGGATGTCGCCCTGGCGGACAACAATCAGCTCCTCGCCGTCGATTTTGACTTCGGTGCCTGAGTATTTGCTGGTGATAACCTTATCACCGGGCTTGACCTGCATGACGATCTCTTTGCCGTCAACAACGCCGCCGGGTCCGACAGCGAGCACCTCGGCGACCTGCGGCTTTTCTTTTGCAGAGCCTGCCAGGATGATGCCGGAAGCGGTGGTTTCCTCAGCCTCGACCATCTTGATGACGACGCGGTCGGAAAGGGGTTTGAGTTTCATAATCTATTCCTCCTAAGATTTTAGAATACAGCTTTCAGGTTAGCACTCGAAATACCTGAGTGCTAATTTACTATTATAATACATCATCAGATGGAAAAACACAAGAAAATTTTTTCCGATTTCTCAGGGATTTTTCGCAAAAAAACTAGATGATCCGCAAATATCAGGACTATACTGGTTATTTCTTCCGATTTCGAGGATTTTCTCTGTTTTTTGCTCCGTTCACAAATCCTTTACTTTTGCCCGGAAGGGGGGCGGCGGGCGCATACAAGGGGCGGCGGGCGGATACTTCCTTGAAATACATATATAAATCGCAGCGGAGCATGCCGTTGTAAAGCTTGCGTTTTTTGTCGGCGGCAAAGCCGAAACAGCGCTCAAATTCACTGTCAGAAGTCAGAATATACTGCTTTAAGGAGGAACTTCCGGCGACGGCGCCATACTGCCGGTAGAGCCGTCTGGCCGACTCGAGGTCGAGCAGACGTTCGCCGTAGGGGGGATTGGCAAGCAGAGTTCCGGCAAGACTGCTAAAATCAAGGGTGAGCGCGTCATGGACTGTGCAGGAAACGATGGGACTGACGCCGGCCTTACGGGCGTTTTCCTGCGCCAGGGCGACGCAGGCAGGGTCAATATCTGAGGCGAAAACCGGGACGGGCTGTGGGTCGACTTGTGCAAGGGCTTCCTCCCGTACGGTGCGCCAGACATCGGGCGGAAGGAAGGGCCATTTTTCGCTGTCGAAGGAACGCAGCAACCCGGGTGCGCGCCGCTGGGCGATGCAGGCAGCTTCAATGGCGATGGTCCCTGAACCGCAAAAGGGATCATAAAGCGGCTCGCGCCCGCGCCAGCGGGCGAGCCGGACCATGGCGGCGGCCAGCGTTTCCCGCAGGGGCGCGGCGTTGGCGTTGGCCCGGTAGCCGCGCTTATGCAGGCCGGCGCCGCTGGAGTCCAGAAAGATTTCCGCGCGGTCATGCATGATAGAAAACTGTATTTGAACCTTTGGCCCGCGTTCTTCGAACCAGGACAGGCCATATTTCGCGCTTAGCCGGCTGACGATCGCTTTTTTAATGATTTTTTGGCAGTCTGGGACGGAATGCAGCGCGGAATTGAGCGAATGCCCCTTTACAGGGAAAGCCGAGTCGGTAGACAGGAACGTCTCCCAAGGGATTGAGCGGACGCCCTCGAAAAGCTGGTCAAACGTATCTGCTGGGAACGAGGCAAGCCTAATCAGTACGCGCTCGGCGCAGCGCAGGTTGAGATTTGCCCAAGCGAGGGTGTGCGCGTCGCCGGAGAATAGGACGCGCCCGTTTTCGGCGGTTACGTCGGTCAGCTTCCCATGAAAGCGGAGCTCATCGGCGACTAGGCCCTCTAGTCCGAATAGGACAGGGGCGCAAAAGGTAAACTGCATCATCATTCCTCCTGGTTTCTAATGATCTGTGTGGGAGGGCGGGCGGTTTGCCTCCATTTCGAACTCTCGTACAGCGTCGGCAGGAGGGCTCCCAGCGGCAATTTTTTGCAGCATAGTCCACCATGCGGTACGCGCCTGCGACCAATTGGGCGTAATCTGGTAGTAATCTCCGACGTACGGCATGAAAATGCTGTATTCAGACATCAGTTCGTCGTTGACATAGATATGCTTTACATCCCGTACCGGCCAATTGCCGGAAGTCAGTACAGCGCGGCGGTATTGCTGATCGTTGCCGGTGAAATAGTGGATGAACGTTTTGGCGGCGGCGATCCGTTCCGGGTCGCCATTGTCAAAGATGCCGAACCCCCAGATACCGCCCTGCAGGCGCGGTTCACCGGTACTGGTGGGGAAGGCCATTGGCAGGATTTTAAATTCAAGCTCTGGATTGCGGACAACCTGCTGGATTTCAATCGATACGTTCCAACAGAAAGCCATTGCAAGCTTCCCAGCGCAAAACTGCTGGATTTCGCTGCCTCCAACCAATTCTGGATCAAAGCGGATGCCTGGAAGGCGCTGCAGCAGTTCAAGCGCGCGGATATTTTCCGCGCTGTTCAGGGTATAGCGGGTGTGTGCCGGGTCGGTAAAAGTACCGCCGTACAAATTGTTTACTAACGCACGGGTCCCCTGATCCCCGCCCTGCCCGCCGCAGTAGATTGCGCCGGCTTCGGTCTGGCCATGGGCATACAACGCGTTTACAGCCTGAATGAAGCCCTCTGTGGTCCAGGTGTGGGTTTCTTCGTCCAGATATTGCAGGGCGCCGGCGGCCTGGAACAGGTCGTAATTGACGGCCATGCACTGCGGAGTCATGCAAAGCGGATAAACGTAGTATTCTCCGTTGCTGTATTGACAGGCATTGCGGGTGTTTTCATAAATTGCAAGTGCCTCCGGGCGCTCCATCAGGTCAGAGAGGTCGGCCATCAGCCCGCGCGCCCCCCAGTTGGAAACCAGACGTTCAGGGCCTTCCAGGATAAGGTCTGGGGCTGAGCCGCTGCGGATGGCCTGTTCGACCTGCTCGTCCCCGGTTTCGTATTTCAGAAATTCTACATGAAGGTCGATGGAAGGATAAGCCCGGCGGAAATCGGCAAGCAGCCCGGAAACTGTGGAGGCATTGCCCCATGCGCCGACCGGATAGGTCCAAAGCGTCAGGCTGACAGGGGAAGCGGCTGCTTTCTCAGACGTCTCCGGCGCTGCTGTACCGCTGCACCCGGCGTGGGCAGTCAGCAGAAAAATGGAAGTCAGCTGGATAAGTATGCGTTTCATAAAATAGATCCTTCTTTTCGAACGTGTTTGGTCATTGCCGGGCCATGCGGTGTTTACGCCGGCCGGAGGAGAGGCGGCATGTTAGGAGAGGAAACGTTTGAGAAGGCCTGCAACCTCCTGGACATCGATCGGCTTGGCGGTGTGGGCGTTCATTCCCGCTTCCAGGCAGCGCTGCACATCGTCTGCAAATGCGTCGGCGCTCATGGCGATGATGGGAATCGAGGCGGCGTCGGCGCGCTCCATTTGACGGATTGCCCGTGCGGCCTCATAACCCGACATCACCGGCATACGAAGATCCATAAGGATCGCGTCATACCAGTTCGCCGGGGAAGTGCGGAAGCGCTCGACGCACACAGCGCCATTTTCAGCCCATTCCAGTGTTGGCCCCAGATCGGAAAGGAGTTCATTGGCGATCTCCCAGTTTAGATCGTTGTCCTCGGCCAGCAGGATACGCTTGCCGGTGAAATCCAAACGCGCTGAAGGCTCAGCGGTCTGGACCGGCTCGATATCCTCGCCATATTGACGGAGGCTGTAAAATAGAGTGGAGCGAAACAGCGGTTTGGAAATTGCGCCGTTGATTCCGGCCGGGGCTGCTGTGGATTCGATGTCCAGCCAATCGTCAGCAGACAACAGCAGAATGGGGGTTTTCGTTCCGCAGCATTCGCGTAGGGCGCGGGCGGCGGCCAGGGACTCTGCGCCGGACAGCGTCCAGTCGAGCAGGATCATGTCGTAATCACAGCCGTGCTTGTGCCGCTCTTCTGCCAGCTGCAGCGCGTGTCCGGCGCTCATCGACCATTCGGCTCGTACGCCGAGAGATTTCAGCGCGGATACCACGCTCTCGCACATCATTTCGTCACGGTCGATAACAAGGACCTGCCAATTGGGAAGCTGGAGATCGTTTTCTTGCGCCATGGATTTTTGCATGTCAATGGTAACGTGAAATTCGGTTCCGCGGCCTGGCGCACTGTCGACCTCAATGGTACCGCCCAAGGCGTCGACAATATACTTTGTAATGGCCATGCCAAGTCCTGCCCCTTCGGTTTTCTGGATGCGGGCATTGTCCTCCCGTGTGAAGGATTCAAAGATCCGCTTTATAAATTCGGGCGTCATGCCGATGCCGTTGTCACGAACCCGCAGATGGGTGCGCACCCATCCGGCGCCTTTGGGGGAATCTTCTTCGTAGAGGACGACCTGGATGTTGCCGCCCTCCGGGGTGAATTTGACCGCGTTGCCCAGCAGGTTCACTAGGATTTGGTTCAGGCGTATGCCGTCGCAGCATACGATCTCGAAGGGAACATCATGAATATATACATTGAAATTTTGCTTTTTCTCCCGCAGCTGGGACTGCATAATTGTGACCATGTTTTGCAGGATTTCGCGCAGCGAGATTTCCTCAATATGCAGCGTCAGTTTGCCGCTTTCGATTTTGGACATGTCTAGGATATCATTGATCAAGCCCAGCAGATGCCGGCTGGAGGTGGTAATTTTACGCAGGCAATTCTGCACCTGCTGCGGGTTTTCCAGATTGGCATTGGCAATGGCCGTCATCCCTACGATGCCGTTCATGGGAGTGCGGATGTCATGGCTCATGTTGGAGAGGAATTCGCTTTTGGCCTTGTTTGCGCGTTCCGCAGCTGCACGCGCTTCTTCCAGTGCCCGCAGCTGCCGTCGCGTCATTCGGAAATATGCGGCGAATACCAGAAGCAGCGCCGTTAAAATGACTGCGCAGCCGGATGCCGAAGAACGCGCCCACGATAGCCCGAGACTGTCGACAGAAGAATTCAGTGTGCCGTAGGGCATGGCAAGCAGCAAATACCATTCGGAATAGGGCAGACGGCTGCAGTAGAAATGACGCGGCTGCCCATCGACCAAGATTTCGCAGGTATAGTCCTGCCCGTCTGCAATGGCTGCGGACAGCCTGTCGGCAAAGGAGGTTCCATCGGGCGTATGCATGTCGTACCGCGTCTGGATTCGGTCAAAATAATTCCCTTCTTCGATGCCTTTGCCGCGCATGACATAGCTGCCGTCCCGGCGAATGACCGCATAGGAAACCCGTGAGCGTTCAGCATCGAGCGAGAGCGTGTCAAATACGTAAGAGGTTGGCAGGCCGGCGACCAGTGCCGCGTAAGAGGTCCCGTCTTTAGCCGGATAAGCAGCGGGTACCCCCATTAAGATCATGCTTTCTCCGCTGGCGTTGCTGCCAAGGGCCATTTTTTCTTCGCCGCTGCATAATGAGGTCAGAAACGGCGCTTTGTCGAGCACCGAAATCTGTTGGCCATAGACCATTTCAAATTGCCCGTCCTGTGTGTAAAGCGCGAGGGATTCAAAGCCGCGCGCTCGGGCATTGTATGTCAGCATAATGTGCGCAGCCCGTCCGTTGTCTGTCCGCGGGGCGGAATCGACCAATGCGCTGACTTGTGAAAGCCGCAGCTGGATGGTCGTGCCGAAGTGCAGGGCGATCTGGTCGCTTAGGCCGGACATGTAAAAATCACCGAGATCCCGGATGGTATCCGCGCTACGCCGGTTCATATGAAGCGTCAGCGTGCCAAAGACCGCCATGCACAAAAGCGATACTAAAAACAAACTGACGGTCAGAAATTGCGTGGTTTTATTTTTCAGGATGTTTTGAAGGGGGTACTTCATGCTGCGGACTCCTATCTGTGGCCCCTGATGAACGTTTGTTTTGAACCGGCGTTTTAACGGTCTTCAAACAGACTTCAGGGCTGTGATTCGATCCAGCGGCTGCAGTATGCCCAAAAGATAGAGGATTGGGAATCGCGTATCCGCCGGAATCAGGCCCTTTTATGATATCATAACCAAAAGAAAGATTCAACAAGTCCGCCGGATTTTTCTAGATAGGCTGGAAAAGCCCGGTGAGACAAGAAAACCTCCGGCAGAACTTTCGTTTTGCCGGAGGCAGACGGTTTGTTTGGAGAGCTGTCGGATTCTGCCATTTGCAGACGGCAGGGCTTTGTTGTGCAAACGTGTTGCTTAGGGCTTGTTTGAAAAATGTCAATACGCCCAAACAACGATCCTTTTTCCGCCATACTTCCCCAATTTTTCTTGAAATACATCCAGTATTCCTGC